>JAKVCR010000190.1 GCA_022448985.1 Roseibacillus sp. | reverse complement strand
GCGCCCCCTAACCCGGCACCTCCACGGGCCCCGGGGGGGGGTAAAACCCCCCCACCTATGCTTTGATTGGGGGGGCCCGGGGGCCAGCCTGGGCCAAGGGGGCAGGGGAGGCCATCTTTGCCAACACAAGGGGGGAGCTTTGTGAAGGGACTGGTTCCAATGTGTTTCTCGTCAGGGAGGGCCTATTGGTAACTCCACCCCTGGAGAGCGGGTGCCTCGCTGGCGTAACGAGGGCCCTCGTCATCGAGCTATGCGAGAAGGAGGGACTTTAGGTCCGGGAGAAGGCGGTGCCGGTGAGTGCCCTTGCCGGGGCGTCAGAGGCTTTTCTGACTTCAACGACGCGTGAGGTGCAGCCCATCCGGGCTGTAGATGGCGTAGTTTTGCCGGATGCTCCGGGGGAAGTGACGTTCCGGCTTCGGTCGGCCTTCCGCGCCCTGGCGGAGGGAGAGATCGATCCCTGATGAGGGATGGGTTCACCAGACGCGGTTGACGCCGTAATCGTCAAGGATCTCGTTGGGACTGACGAGGGCCGCGCTCTGTTCCAGGGCTTCGGCAACCAGAAGGCGGTCGAACGGATCACGATGGTGACCGGGAAGGCGGGCCGTGCGCTCAAGGGCAGCCTGGCTCAGGGGCAGGAGCTCGAAACCCATTGATTGCAGGGTGGAATCGAACTCCTCGCCAAGACTGTAGGGAAGACGCAGTTTACCAAGGCCGGTTTTGACCGCGAGCTCCCATGGAGTAACGGAACTAACGAGGGAGCGGGAGTCGAGGCTCTCAATGAGCCCGGCTGCAGTCTCGGAAAGTTCGGAGGTTCCTTCGAGAAACCAGACCACCGTATTGGAGTCGAGCAGGAGGTTCATGGGGAGGGGGAACGGGTGGAGGGAGAGGACTCAGTGACCCTGAAGCAACCGGACCCCGGGACGAGTCCCGGGGTCCGGCAAGGCAGGGGGTTTGCAGGGCAGCAGTAAAGGGGGGGCGGGACAGCGTGGACTCTGGACGGGAGGATGGCTCTAAGGGTGGGTCAGGCAGGGGCAGGGGTAATCTCGCGCTATGGGGTGAACGGTTAAGGGGTGCACAATCTTGTCTCGCGGCTGCTTTGGCATGGGCGAGGCAGGAAGGGTGGGCAGTTGAAAGGTAGTTACAAAGGTTCGTCGAAGTCGTCGGCCATCCAGAAACCGGGGCCGCTGGCAGTGCCGCGCTGAGGCGCGATTGGTTGTCCGGTGGGGGGACGAAGTTCGGCCACCGTGCGACCATGCTTGGTGATCTGGAACACCTCACCTTCGGACATGATCTCTGCCACGATGGCACTGAGCTTGGTTTTGGCTTCAAAAATTCCAATTCGCCTCACAGAGAACAAACTAGTCTAACTAGTTTAAAAGGGAAAGGGCAAAATGGGCAAAGGGATGATTTTTCGTAAACAACTTATTACCAGTATCTTATTTGATTACTGGGTGAAGCAGGGTTGCCGGGCTTATTCACCCTCCCCCGGGATAGTTTGGTGTGTAGTGGGGCGAGGAGAACGCGATTGGCTCAGGGCTTCAGGAATTTCCGCAGGCGTTTCAACTGGTCCTGGTAGGGCGCCTTGACCAGGAAGGGGTCCTTGCAGAGCCAGCGGCGGGTCACCGGGCGCTGATAGGTGAAGCTCTCGAATCCCGAACGACCGCGATAGCGGCCCATGCCGCTCCGGCCCAGTCCGCCGATAGGGAGGAGGTGATTGGTCCCGGGTTTCATGACATCGTTGAAGCATATCGCCCCGGAGGGCAGGGAAGCTGCTATCTGTTCGCTTTGCTGGCGATGCTGGGAAAAGACGTAGAGGGCAAGCGGAGATGGCAGGGCCTTCAAGTGATCCAGTGCTTTGGCTAAGTCCTCATAGGGGACGAGGGGCAGGAGCGGACCGAAGATTTCTTCCTGCATGGCCGGACTGTCCCAGGGAGTATTGGGCAGGAGGCGAGGAGCGCAAAAAAGGTTCTCAGGATCGTCCTGTCCGATAGTGAGGGCATCGGGAGGGAGGAGTTTCTGCAGGCGTTGATAGTGGGAGGGATTGATAATCCGTGCCAGGTCGGGGCTCTGAGTTCTTCCATAGCTTGATGTGATCTCGGCCTCGGCACGCTGAAGGAACTCGTCATGCAGGTCTGCAGGAAGGGCCACGAAGTCCGGTGCGATACAGGTCTGTCCGGCATTGAAGAACTTCCCCGCGACAATACGCTCCACCGCCCGGCCGAGATCGACATCGTGGTCGAGAAGACACGGGCACTTTCCTCCCAGTTCCAGGATGACAGGGGCAAGGTGCCGGGCACCAGCTTCCGCGTAGAGGCGCCCGACCTTCTCTCCTCCTGTATAGAAGAAGAACTGGAACGGCAGCTCCAGCAGGCGTGCCCCGGTCCGGGGTCCGCCCTCGATGAGGGTAACATGGCCGGGTTCAAACACCGAGGCGATCAGGTCTGCGAGGAAGGCGGAGGTGGCAGGTGCAAGTTCGGAGGGCTTCAGGATCACGCAGTTGCCACCGGCCACGGCAGAAAGGAGGGGGCTGAGGGCGAGTTGCAGAGGATAGTTCCAGGGTGACGCGATGAGGACCTGACCAAAGGGCTCCCGCCGGATTTCGCTGCGAGCGGGCCAGAAGTAGAAGGGATTGCGAACACGTTCCGGCTTCTGCCAGCTGGCAAGGCGTTTAAGGCAGTGTTTCAGTTCGGCCTGCAAGAAGTGGATCTCAGCCAGCCAAGCCTCGAGGGCTGGTTTTCCCAGGTCGGCATGCAGGGAGGCGAGAGCGTCGTCGGAGCGTCTTTCAAATTCCCGGGCGAGACGCCTGAGCCTGTCGTGGCGGTAGGCCAGGTCCCGCGATTGCCCGCTCTCGAAGAAGACGCGCTGGCCTTCGAACAGGGAGGTGAGATGGCATGGAGAGGTGGACATGGCCTAGTCTGGAGAGGAATGTGGCCGAGAATGAGGCAGGTCTCAACCTTTGTGCGTATGAAGGGCTTTGGATTCCTCCTTTGCGGTTGAATCGAGGGAGATCTCGCCAATCATGGTTCGCGGCGGACCCACAAGGGCCTGCTGCTTTCAATGGCTGGTTCCTCTTCGCAACGCAACAAGTCGGTCCTCGTGATCGGTGCCGGACTTGGGGGCCTCTCCGCAGCGATTTCCCTTCGCGCGGAAGGGTTCGATGTCGAAATCATCGAGAAAAACGACAAGATCGGCGGCAAGCTCAACTTCAAGGAGATCGACGGATTCGGTTTTGACCTGGGTCCTTCCATATTCACCCTGCCGCAATTCTTTCGAAGTCTCTTCGAGCGTGCGGGCAGGGAGATGGAAGACTATCTAGAACTGGAGGCCGTCCATCCCCACTGGCGCAATTTTTTCGAAGATGGAATGGTGCTCGACCTGGATGACGATCCGGGGGTCATGCGCCGGGAGTTGAACAAGTTACCGGGAGATGCAGTCCATCACTGGCATCAGTTCCAGAACTTTCTTACATATGCCAGAGGTCAGTATGAACTTGTGAACGACGGTTACTTTGCCAGGGGATTGGACAATCTCTGGGAGTTCATCCGTCATTACGGCTGGCGAAAGCTGCTTTTCAAGATGGACCACCGTAATAGTATGGCGGAGTCCATCGCCAAGCACTTCGATGATGACTACCTCAGACGGATCTTCGAATATTTCATCAAGTATGTGGGTTCTTCTGCGCTCGATTCTCCGGGCTACATGAATATGATGCCCATCATCCAGTTCGACTACGGGCTGTGGTATGTGAAAGGCGGGATGTATAATCTCGCGCGGGGATTGGGTCGACTTCTTGAGGATCTCGATATCAGGGTGCGTCTGGGTCAGGAAGTGGGATCCATCGACCGGAGCGGAGGACGCGTGGTGAGCGGGGTGACCCTTGAGGGAGGTTCACGCCTGACGGCCGACTACGTGGTGTGTAATATGGAAGTTCTGCCTGCCTACCGCAAATTGCTGAGCGAGCCTCCAGCCTTCATGAAGAAGTTGCAGCGCTTTGCACCCGCCTGCTCCGGACTGGTCCTCCATCTCGGAACGAACCGGGTTTACCATGAGCTGGCGCACCACAATTTCTTTTACTCGAAGAACCAGAATAAGCATTTCCACACCGTTTTCCGGGACGGAGAATTACCGGAGGATCCGACCATTTACATGGTAGCTCCAACCCGGACTGATCCGAGCAAGGCCCCGGAAGGTTGCGATAATCTTAAGATCCTGCCACATATTCCCCCCATCAACCCGGAGAACCCTCATACCATGGACGACTATCTTGCGTTGAAGGAACGAGTCATCGACAAGCTTGAGAGGATGGGGCTGACAGATCTTCGCAGGCATACGATCGTCGAGGATCTTCTGACCCCCCCCGACATCGAGCGTCTTTACAATTCGAACAGGGGATCCATTTACGGGGTGGTGTCGGACTGGAAGAGAAATCAGGCCTTCAAGGCACCCAAGCAATCGAGCAAGTACAGCAACCTCTTCTTTACCGGTGGGAGTGTCAATCCGGGTGGAGGAATGCCGATGGCCATTCTGTGTGGACAGAAAGTGTCCGACCGGGTCGTGGCCCGGGAGGAGAATCTGGGGAGGTGACGCTGTCGCGTTGCTGCAGGCCATGGAGATGTCCCTCTGGATCGTAACTGGACTCAGCCTTTTGTGCTGGTTGGTTCCATGGGTGATGTTCGTCCGGTTTCGCCGGGTGCCGGCAGGATGTGGGGAGGGAAGGGAGGACGTCCGGATATCGATTGTGGTGCCTGCTCGTAATGAAGAAGATAACATAGGAGGCCTTCTTCACTCGTTGAGGGAGTATGACCTTCACGAAGTGATCGTCGTGGATGACCAGTCGGAGGATGAGACCGCAGCGGTAGCCGCCCGGCAGGGAGCGCGAGTTGTCCACGGGCAGCCTCCTCCGCAAGGTTGGCTTGGAAAACCCTGGGCCTGTTCCCAGGGAGCCCAGGTTGCCACCGGGGACTGGTTGCTCTTCCTTGATGCAGATACCAGGTTCATCGCGGGTGGGTTTGAGCGTCTCGCTGGTCTCGCGAAAGGGGAACCGAAGGTCCACTCGGTCTGTCCCTATCATTGTGTGCGTGCTCCCTACGAGCAGTTGTCGGCTTTTTTCAATGTGATCATGATCCTGGGGATGAATGCCTTTACTCTCAGGGGAGAGGCGGCGCGGAAAATCGGGCTCTTCGGGCAGGTCATGCTGGTTTCGCGGGAACACTACGATCTGGTCGAGGGGCACTCCCTGGTGAAGGGGGAAGTTCTGGAGAATTTCCATCTCTCCCGGCATTTTGCTGTGGCCGGTATTCCCCGTCGGTGCTGGCTCGGGAAGAACACCATTACCATGCGAATGTTCCCGGGGGGGGTGCGGGATCTTGTGGCAGGATGGAGCAAGGGTGCAGTTTCAGGTGCCCGCAACACTGCCAGTGCGGCTCTTGCCGGAGTTTCTGTCTGGATGTCCGGGCTCTTCATGTCCGCCGTGCCGATTTGTTTTGCGGCTCTTGCTTCGCCCACCCTTGCGGCCGCCATGGGCCTGCTTTACCTTCTCTGGGTTTTTCAGTGTGCCTATCTCTTTCGCTCGGCCGGGACGTATTCGTTCCTGACCGCACTCCTCTTTCCTGTCGGGTTGCTCTTTTACCAGGCGGTGTTCTTCCAGGCCCTCTGGAGGAAGAGGAACGGGGGAACCGTCAGATGGAAGGGACGTCATGTTGCTTGACCTTCCCGGCGTCCTGGTCGTGATTCTTAATTTTCTGGTGATTCCGCTTTGTCACCTGCTGCCCTCATGGGCCCTGACACGTGCTTCCGGGCACAGGTTTCGTCCTGAGGCGTTCCTCTTCCGGGAACGAAACTGGGAGCAGGCAGGAGTGATTTACGAACGCCTTTTTGCGGTCCGGGCATGGAAAGATTTCCTGCCGGACGGCGCTTCATGGTTGGGGGGCTCCTCGAAGAAGTCGCTCATGGGCCGCGATTTCCACTACCTGTGTGCCTTCCGGGTGGAAACCTGTCGAGGTGAACTGGCCCACTATGTCCAGATCCCCCTTGTGCTCGTCACGCTTCTCTGGAATCCCTGGCCGATCGCGGCAATGGTCATCGTGAGTTATGCCCTGCTTTCGAACCTCCCCTGTATCATAGCCCAGCGGCACACGCGTCACCGACTCACTCGCCTTCTGACTCAATTCGAACGGGAGGGCACCCAGGCAGAGCGATGACGAGACTCCTTCCGGTTCTGGCAGTATCGCTGGTCGGCATTCTCGCGGTCCTTGCCATCATGCGAGTGCGGTTCTCCTCGGATATCTATGAGTTGTTGCCGGAGGATCTTCCAGAGGCGCGGGGCCTGGAGCAGATCAATCGTTACTTCAGCCGGGATGCGCAGCTCATTGTAACCGTCCGAGGCGAATCCAGCTGGGCTGTGGAAGAGGCCAGCGATGCGCTGGCAGCGTTACTGTGGAAGCAGGACGAACTGGTTGAAGATTTGTTCCAGGAACTGAATTTCGAAACGTTGGTGGTTGAGGGTGGTCCCCTTCTGGCATGGGCCTGGTTCAATTCTCCTCCGGAGCAACTGACGGCCTTGGAGGGAAAACTTGCATCCGGGCAATCAAGGGAACTGCTCAAGGACTCGTTGGCTCGCATCAACGATGCCTTCTCGGCAGAGAATGCCCTGGTCCTGAGTTATGACCCGCTGGGATTGGCACAGGTGGGCCCGGAAGGCGGCGGGGAGGGTGCGTTTGCAGCAGATCCCATGCGGTCCGTGGCCGGGGATTTTGAGATCTTTTACGTAGAGGGGAAGGGGGTGGATTTCTCGGACTACCGGGAGGTGAGGCACTGGCTCGATCAGGTAGAGGTTGTGGTTGCGAAGTGGCTCCGGGAATGGAACGCCGGGCGGGGTGATGGAGAGCAGATTGAAGTCGGGATGACGGGGACACCGGCCTTCATGGCGGAGATTGGTTCTGAAATGGAACGGGACATGACGGTATCCGTCCTCCTTACGCTTGTCCTTATCTCGGTTCTATTTTTCCTTATGCACCGCCAACTTGGCCCCCTCTCCTGGCTTCTGGTCGCCATGATGGGTGTTCTCGCGGTGACTCTCACCATTGCGGAGCTCGCTCTGGGAAAGCTGAGTGTCATGAGTGTGGGCTTTGCAGCCATCCTCATGGGGTTGGCAGTGGATTACGGGATCGTTCTCTATCGCGAGGCTCTCGGGTCTCAAGGCAGCGCCCGGGAGCTGCGGCGGACGGTGGGTCCGGGAATTACATGGGCAGCAGTGACGACGGCAGCAGTGTTCCTGAGCCTCAACCTGAGTTCGTTGCCCGGTCTGGCGGAAATGGGAAATCTGGTGGCTCTAGGCATTCTGGTTGGTGCTGTTGTCATGTTATTTGGTTTTGCTCCGGTGGCTTCCGTAGTGGCCCGGAAACGTTCCCCTGCGGCCTGCCGGGATTGGATGCCGCGTTCTCCACCTAATGCAGTGGCGGTGGCAGCAGGCATTTGCGTGCCGCTTGTTGCCCTGGGTGTGATGATCTTCGGAGAGGTGCCCGGCTTGCAGCCTAATTTTCATCCTTTCCGGATGAAAGAGAGCCCGGCACTGGCCGCCTGGAAGGAGATGCGGGTTGAGCTTTACGGGGAGAGTGAAACCACGCCGGCTGTGATCAAGGCTTCTGATTTTGAAAATCTCCACATTCAACTGGAGGCGTTTGACAAGAGAGTATCGGAGGCCCGGAAAGCGGATTTGCTGGACCGGGTGATCCTGCCCAGTGCCTGGGTTCCACATCCTGAATACCAGCGCCGCAATGCAGACGTTCTGCAGGGTCTTGTGGCCGAGCGAACGCGCCTCCTCTCTGAAATTGACGAAGCCGGATTTACGGAAGAAGGGATGGCTCTTACGCGAACTGTGATTGATTCGTGGGAGAAGTATCTCGGGGAGTTCGATGGAAGAACGCCAGTGTTTCCGGCAGGCAGTCTGGCGAAGTGGACGATCGACCGGATCGTGCGGGAGAAGGATGGGACGGTTGCGGCCATTGCCGCCCTGCGACCGGTTGCGCCACGGGACCGGAGCTGGATCAAGGCGGTCTGCAACGAGAATGCCAATGTGGCCAGCCTTTCCTCCCTGGGGACAGCCCTGAATGAGCGTATTCGGGAGGATTCGTGGAGGGTCTTTCTGCCCATGTTGCTTCTGCTCACCGTCCTCCTGGCGATGATCTATCGTTCCTGGCGGGAGCTGGTCCTGACCCTTTTTGCGCTCACGTTCGGTGCGGCCGTGCTTGTCATCCTCACGGCGTGTACCCCTCTTTCCTGGAATTCCTTTAATGTGTGCGGAATCCCACTTCTCTTTGGCACAGGCCTTGATTTCAGTGTTCACATGTTGTTTGCGCTGAGGCGAAGCGGGGGAAACCTGGCTACGGTCCGCCGGGGAATGGGCAAGGCAGTGACCTTCTGCGGACTTTCCTCTGCGATCGGTTTTGGATCACTCGCCACAGCGTCGGCCCATGGTCTTTCGAGTCTGGGAGTGGTTTGTGCGGTGGGAATCCTGGTCAACACTCTCATTGCCGTTGTCCTCCTCCCCTCTTGGTACCAGTTCCTCCATAATGGCGTGAATTCGACAACTGACAGTCGTATTTCTGTCGGCTAGCCTTGTTTCAGATGCTTCGCCTGACAGTCATCCTTCTGATTCTTGGAGCCCTTGGTGCGGATTTGGCACGGGCGGATATGGATGAAGTGATCGTGAAGCGATGGCTGGCGACCAATGTGGGTGTCGATACCCTCAAGATTGAATTCACCCAGAGTAGACAGCTGACCAGCTTGAAGTCTGTTACGCGACAGAATGGTGTGTTGTGGGTTGACCATCGAGGGGAGGGACGTTTTCGCTGGCAGACCGGGGAGCCTCCTCAGACCATAGTGATTCGCAGGGGGGGGCAATTACTGATCGTGCGCCCGCGTTCCAAGAAATACGAGAGGCGATGGACCAAGGAGAGCAGGAGCAGCATGGCCATGCTGGCGGAGGGATTCCCGCGCAGGTGGGAGGAGTTTCAGCGGAAGTATCGACTGTTGGGGGTGAAGAGCCAAAGCAAGACCCACCGCATAGACGTGCAGCCACTTGGGTCGGCGGGCCGGGGCGTCCGGGTTCTCACTTTTGTAATAGGAAATGGGAACGGGCGCCTGCAGGGGATTGATGCCATGTTCCGTGACGGGTCCTCACAGCAGATCGCATTCGACAAGGTGGTGACCAAGGTTCCTCTCCCCACCGGACTGTTCAGTCCGGATTTGACGGGGTATCAGGCGACCAAGTTTTAGTGAATGTCTTAGCCGTGACAGCTTCTCGTAAGAATGCGGATCGCCACATAGTCGTGGTGGGGGCTGGCCCCGGAGGGTTGACTGCCGCCATGATCCTGGCGCACCGTGGATTTCGGGTCACGGTAGTGGAGAGAGCTGGACGGGTGGGCGGACGAAGTGCCTGCCTTCAGGCGGGCCCCTATGCCTTCGACACCGGGCCGACCTTTCTTCATCAGAAGTTTACCCTGGAGGAGATGTTTCAGGAAGCGGGTCGCAACCTGGATGAGGAACTTGACCTGGTGCAACTTGATCCCATGACACGATTGAAGTGGGGCGAGACCTCGATCGACACCACTTCCGACTCTGGCAGGATGGCCGCGGAAATTGAGCGGGTGTTCCCCGGGGAGAGCGAGGGGTTCGGGCGCTTCATGGCTGATCATGAAGAGAAGATCCGCCTGCTTATTCCCTGCCTGAGGTGCTCCTACAGCAATCTGCGGGATCTGTTCCGGAAGCGACTGCTCAGTGCCTTCCCCTACGTGGCGACCAAGGAGTCCGTATTTTCACTCCTTGGAAATTATTTCCGTGATGAGCGGCTGCGACTGGCATTCACCTTCCAGTCGAAGTACCTGGGGATGTCTCCCTGGAAGTGCCCGGCTCTTTTCAGCATTCTCGCATTCCTTGAGTATCGTTTCGGGATTCATCACGTCCAGGGAGGCGTGAGCCGGATTTCTGAGAAGATGGCGGAGATTGCCGAGCAGGAGGGAGCTGAGATCCGGCTCAATTCCTGCGTGCAGGAAGTTTTGAGCCAGGGATGGGAAACCAGTGGTGTGCTCCTTGAGTCGGGGGAAATCATCAAGGCGGATGCGGTCGTGCTCAATGCCGATTATGGGTATGCCGTCACCCAGTTGCTGAATGGGCACAATATGTCCGAGGACAAGGTGCGTCGGAAGGGGTTCTCCTGCTCGACCTTCATGCTCTACCTTGGTCTCGATACGCTCTATGAAGATGAGCCTCATCACCAGATTCTCTTTGCTGACGACTATCGCCGGAACGTGAACGAGATCCAGGAGGAGCGCACCGTTTCAGAAGACATGTCGATCTATGTGCGGAACTCGTCGGTGACCGATCCCCTGGTGGCCCCGGAGGGGCACTCCAATCTCTATATCCTGGTGCCGACTATCAATACTCGTCACCACGTTGACTGGTCTGGCAAGCGGTCGGCGTACCGGGACAAGGTGCTCGACCGGGTAGAGGCGCGGACCGGAATGAAGGATCTTCGCAGGCACATCGTAGAGGAGCGGATCATCACTCCCCAGGATTGGCGGGATGATGGATCGATCTTCATGGGGGCTACCTTCAACCTCAAGCACACCCTGAACCAGCTTCTCTATCTGCGTCCCCACAACCGTTACGGGAAGTTTCGCAATCTCTACCTCACCGGGGGAGGGACACACCCGGGGAGCGGTCTTCCCACCATTTATGAGTCGGCTCGAATCAGTTCCAACCTGATCTGCGAGCAGTTTGGTTCAGTTTATGAGCCGGTGGATCTCACGACTCCCCTTCTTGCGGAGAAACCCTGAAGGGCCGGAAGTCAGGATTTAGGGAGCGGCTTGCCCCTTGGGGACATTCAGGCCGGGGTAGAAAGTGACCAAATCCCTCCGGCATCAGGCTTTCAGCCGGTAGTATTTCCGGTAGCCCGTGGGACTCATATGCATCACGCTGGTGAAGGCGCGGGTGAAGGAAGCGTGTTCGTGATATCCCAGAGAGGCCGCAATTTTTCCCACGCTGATGGGCGTGTGAAGGAGTCGTTCGCAGGCGGTCGCAATCTTGGCATGGAGGATAAACCGCTTGGGGGAAGTGCCCAGGTGACTGCGGAAGCGGCGCTCCAGGGTGCTGATGGACATTCCGGCCTGACGGGCCAGTTGCTCCACGCTGAGAGTCTGGTTCACGTTATCGTGCACGAAATCGACAAGTTTGGAGAGGGCCCGATAAGGCGCCGGAAGGGGGTGCCCTTCGCGCTGGTCGAGGCGCCTCGAAATGCCCGAGGTGCCGACCATTTCCCCGTCATTGCTGAAGAGCGGGACCTTGGACGTCATGCGCCACTCGATTCCTCCCGCCTTGCGGGTCACCAGTTCCATCTTATTCAGGATGGATTTTCCGGTATCGAATACATTCTGATCATCCTGAACAAAGGTACGGGCGATTTCGGCAGGAAAAATGTCTCTGTCGGTGCATCCGACGAAATCTTCAGGCTTACGGCGGACCAGGTCACTGAAGGCACGATTGACGAAAACGAAGTGGCTCTGGCGGTCCTTGATCCAGAAGAGGACGTCCGGCAGGGCCTCAAAAAGCCCCAGGGCGATTTGACCCGGGCGCAGCGTGCTCACGAAGGACTCGAATCCTGACGAAGTCGATGCAGGGGTCGGGTTGGTTGCTTCGGATTCGGGGGTCATGGGGAAACCCGCTTCTGCGGATTTGAGTGAAATAGGGCTTGGAAGTATTTCGCTGCTTCCGACAAAGGCGCAACGATTTTAAACAAAAAGATCCCGGATTTATTTCTGGTCGGAGAGAGGGGTCCTTTGTAGCTTCGCGCGCCCTGAACTCCTGTGGTTCAGAGCTCTAAACAGTTCCGTGTATCATGCCAGACTACTTCCCCAACGTCTCCAAGATTGAATTTGAAGGGCCGGATTCGGACAATCCACTAGCCTTTCGCCACTATGATCCTGACGAACTCGTCGCCGGGAAAAGCATGAAGGACCATCTGCGCTTTGGCGCGGCCTACTGGCACTGCATGCGCAACCCGCTAGGTGATCCCTTTGGCGTGGGCACGGCTCTCATGCCGTGGGATGACGGAAGCGAGTCGCTGGACAACGCCTTGGCGCGAGTGCCGGTTTTCTTTGAGTTTCTGGAAAAGGCCCAGATCGATTTTTACTGCTTCCATGACCGCGATGTCTCCCCGGAGGGGGCGACCTGGGCTGAGACGCACTCAAATCTGGAGCGGGTGACACAGGAGCTTAAAGGTGCCCAGGATGGCAGCGGCAAGAAACTGCTCTGGGGGACGGCCTGCCTGTTTGCCCATCCGCGCTATGCGCAGGGGGCGGCCACCTCGCCAAATGCCGATGTCTTTGCCTACGCGGCGAGCCAGGTAAAGCATGCCCTTGAAGCGACCCATGCCCTCGGAGGGGCCGGCTATGTGTTCTGGGGAGGGCGGGAAGGATACGCCTCCCTCATCAACACTGACATGAAGCGGGAGCTCGATCACCTCGCCCAGCTCCTTCATATGGCCGTTGACCACGCCAGGAAGATTGGGTTTACGGGTCAATTCTACATCGAGCCCAAGCCCCGAGAGCCTTCCACTCACCAGTACGATTCGGACGCTGCAGCCTGCCTCAATTTCCTGCGGGAGTATGACCTGCTGGATCACCTGAAGCTCAATATTGAAACCAACCATGCGGAGTTGGCGGGGCACACGATGGAGCATGAGCTGGATGTGGCGTCCGCCGCGGGGGCGCTCGGATCGATCGATGCGAACCGTGGGGACCAGCTGATCGGGTGGGACACCGATCAGTTTCCAACCAATATTTATCTCTGCACCAACATCATGCTGCGGGTTCTCAAGATGAATGGGGGGCAGGGCCTTACCACGGGGGGGCTGAACTTTGATGCCAAGCGGCGCCGGGAATCGCACCTCCCGGAGGATCTTTTCCACGCCCACGTGGGAGGCATGGATGCCTTTGCCCGCGGGCTCAAGATAGCGGGCAGGATTATCGAGGATGGCCGCTTCGACGAATTCGTGAGGGCCCGTTACGGCTCCTACGACAGCGGGGTTGGTGCGGAAATCGAGGCGGGATCCACCGATCTCGATGCCCTGGATTCCCATGCGCTGGGCATCGATCCTCCTGTATTGGAGAGTGGGCGCCAGGAAATGCTTGAAAACCTTCTCAACGATTACCTCTAGGAATCAGAAGGGGAGGGAAATGCTCTCCGTGTTGAGTGGGACGGATGATCTGCACAGAAATCACCGGCAAATCTTCTGCACCACTACCAGTTACCCGGCGCCCCACTATCAGCAATCAGCACGATGCCAACGGTCCTCGGTTTAGATTCCTCGACACAGAGTGTGTCGGCGGTGGTCCTGGATACGGTCGCGGGAACGATTATCCATGAGGAATCAATCAGTTTCGGGGGTGATTTGCCTGACTATGGCCAGCCCTCGGGCTTTATCCCGGGGGGAGAGAATGGCGAGGTGCACAGTGATCCGCTCATGTGGCTTGATGCCCTTGAGCTTGTGTTTGAGCGTCTGGCCGAGAGCGCGGTTGACCTGTCACGGATCGAGGCCATTGCGGGGTCTGGTCAACAGCACGGGAGCGTTTATCTCGATGAAGGTTTTTCGGACACCGTGCAGGCCCTGGACCCGGGGAAAACCCTCAAGTCCCAGGTCCTTTCTCATCTCACCCGGCAGACCGCGCCGATCTGGATGGACACCTCCACGAGTCCGGAGTGTGGCGAAATAGCGAAGGCGTTGGGAGGGAATGCCGAGGTCTGCAGCCGTAGCGGCTCGGTTGCGATCGAGCGCTTCACTGGTCCCCAGATTCGCCGTTTTGCGAAGATGAGTTACGACAGCTGGGAACTCACCGGGGTGATCCACCTCGTCAGTTCCTTCATGGCCTCAATCCTGGCAGGGCAGAGTGTGGCTATCGATCACGGAGACGGGGCGGGCATGAACCTGCTGAATCTCGTGTCGGGTGACTGGGATCAAGACCTGCTGGAAGCCACCGCTCCGGACCTGCGCGGGAAGCTTCCCCCCGCCCAGCCGTCTGCGACGGTAGCAGGGAAGGTGAGCGCGTTCTTTGTTGAAAAATACGGGCTTAACCCGGAGTGCGAGGTTGTCCTCTTTTCCGGGGACAATCCATGCAGTCTGGTGGGAATGGGCGCCTCCAGGCCGGGGAAGGTGGTTATCAGCCTGGGAACGAGCGACACCCTCTTCGCCGCCATGCCCGAACCGCGGACTGACCCGAACGGATTTGGGCATGTCTTCGGGAATCCCATGGGCGGGTTCATGAGCCTGATCTGTTTTCTCAACGGGTCACTTGCGCGCGAGAGGGTGAAGGAGGACCTGGGCCTGGACTGGTCGGACTTCGATCAGGAGGGCCTGGCCCGGACCCCAGCTGGGAACGAGGGGCGGGTGATGCTTCCGTTCTTTGGCCCGGAAATCACTCCACGGCTGGAGTCCGGTGATGCCGTCTACCACGGATGGCCGGAAGGAGAGCGTGACCCGGCAGCGGTGGTGCGCGCACTTCTGGAGGGACAGTTCCTAAACATGAAGGTCCATTCCCGCTGGCTGGGAGTGACCCCGGAGACGATTTACCTCACCGGGGGCGCCTCGCAGAACGACGGGATTGCCCAGACCGTGGCCAATGTATTCGGGGTCCCGGTCTCGCGCTTGAGTGTGGCGGGTTCAGCAGCCCTGGGGGCGGGTATGCGGGCGGCCCACGCCGCCTGCGGGGTCTCGTTGGAATCCCTGGAGGAAGCCTTCTGCCAGCCCGAGGAGGGCTCGACCGTCGTTCCCGAAGAGGGGACGGGAGAAATCTACGAGGAATTGGAGCAAAAGTGGGTCTCAGCCTTGCACGAGGCCTTTTCGCTCCCTAATGACTGAACGCAATACGCAACCACACACACCGATGGCACGACCAGTAACACTCTTCACCGGCCAGTGGGCCGATCTTTCTCTCGCTGACCTTCTGCCGAAGGTCAAGGACATGGGCTACGATGGAGTTGAACTCGCCTGCTGGGGTGATCACTTCGACGTGCAGCAAGCTCTCAATGAGGACGGCTACGTCGAGGGTCGCTGGGAGCTTCTCCAGCAAAATGAGATGGTCTGCTATGCCATTTCGAATCACCTGGTGGGACAAGCGGTCTGCGACAATATCGATGAGCGCCACCAGTCCATTCTTTCGCCCGTGGTCTGGGGTGACGGTGACCCGGAAGGGGTGCGCCAGCGCGCGGCCCAGGAGATGATCGATACGGCCAAGGCCTGCCGGAAGTTCGTTGATGCCGGGGCCTCCTACATGGCGGACAAGCCTGCCGGTTCGGGGCGGGCGGTTGTCAACGGATTCACCGGTTCCAGTATCTGGCATTCCATATATGCGTTCCCGCCGACCAGCCAGGAGTACTACCAGAAGGGATTTGATGATTTCGCGGCGCGCTGGAAGCCGATCCTCGATGAGTTCGATGCGGTCAATGTGGACTTTGGACTCGAGGTGCATCCGACCGAAATCGCCTTTGACATCGCTTCCGCAGCACGGGCCATCGAGGCCGTGGATGGCCATAGTCGCTTCGGGTTCAATTACGACCCGAGCCACCTTGGCTATCAGGGGGTCGACTACGTGAAGTTCATTCGCGATTTTCCGGACCGCATCTTCCACGTGCATATGAAGGATGCGTGGTGGGGCCATGGCGATGGCACGGTGGGCGTCTTTGGTGGACACACCGACTTCACCGACCCGCGCCGTTTCTGGGATTTCCGTTCGGTCGGGCGGGGTGACACGGACTTCGAGGAAATCATTGTGGCGCTCAATGACATCGCCTACGCCGGGCCGCTTTCGGTGGAGTGGGAGGACGGCCGCATGGACCGCATCCACGGGGCAGCTGAGAGTTGTGCCTTTACCAGGGATCTTGATTTCGCACCCAGCGACGTGATCTTTGACTCGGCCTTCGACAAGGAAAACCAGTAACCCGCAATCCGGAGCGAATCATGGCAACCAAGGTAGGGGTTATCGGTGCCGGCGGGATGCTGCAGTATCACGCACCCGGTTTCCGGCAGGGCGGCGGTGAACTGGTCGCCATCGCGGACGTGAACCGGGAGGCGGCGCAGGCTTCGGCGGACAGCTGGGAGATTCCCCATGTCTTCGGGGATACCGCGGAGTTTCTCGGGACCGATATCGATGCGGTGAGCATCATCGTCCCCAACAAGTTTCACGCCCCCCTCGCGATCCAGGCCCTGGAAGCGGGGAAGCACGTGTTCTGTGAGAAGCCGCCCGCGCTGAATGCAGGCGAGGTGGAGGAGATGATTGCGGCCGCTGAAAAGGCGGGCAAGGTGCTCATGTTCAATTTCAACAACCGTGCCCGGCCCGAGGCGCAGGCCATGATGAAATACATCGCGGATGGCACGGTGGGTACGATCAACTCCGCGCAGCCGCAGTGGATTCGCCGTACCGGCATTCCCGGGTTTGGCGGCTGGTTCACGACCAAGGAGCTCTCAGGGGGTGGTCCGGTCATCGATTTGCTGCATATGATCGACCTGGCTCTCTACTTCATGGGTTATCCCGATCCGGACCACGTGCTGGGGCAGACGTTCGACGACTTTATCACTGACAAGTCCTTCAAGGGCCCCTGGGGGATTCCTGACAATGCCGAGGGCAAGACCGACGTGGAGGCAGCGGCACATGGACTGGTGACCTTCAAGAGCGGGCAGGTTCTCAGCCTGCGGAATTCCTGGGCGGAGATGAACGAGCGGGAAGTGGTCTCGGTCGTCTTTCAGGGGAGCAGGGCCGGAGGGAAGGTGGAACGCCTCTTTGGAACCGATGGCCTCGACGAAACTGCCATCGACTCCTGCGAACTCTACGTGCAGGAGGATGGAGAATCAGTGAACCGGAGCATTGAGACTGAACCCTGTGAAGACATGGGCCGGATTGGATCCGCGGCGAATTTCGTGGAAACCATTGAAGGAACAGCTGAACCTCTCAATACACCTGAGGAGGCTCTCAAGCTCATGAAGATTATTGATGCCCTTTACGAGTCGGCTGACTCGGGGGCGCCTGTTTCGCTCTAGGTCAAGTTTCGGTCAAGTTTCAGCAAGGGGGCGCTTTGCCCTGAAGATCTCACAACTCACAACTCATGGCACTCAATAGAAAACTCCGCATGGGAATGGTTGGTGGTGGACGCGGTGCGTTCATCGGCGCGGTGCACCGCATGGCGGCCAACCTTGACGGCAAGATTGAACTGGTGGCGGGGGCCTTCTCGTCCGACCCGGAGAAATCAAAACTCAGTGGCGAGGATTTCTTCCTGGATCCGGACCGGGTCTACGGTTCCTACCAGGAGATGGCCGAGAAGGAGGCCGCGCGGGAGGACCGGATCGATTTCGTAACGATCGTGGTGCAGAACCACCTGCATGTCCCGGTGGCCAGGACCTTCCTGGAGGCTGGGTTCAATGTGATCTGCGACAAGCCGCTTTCGAGCAACCTGGACGACGCCAAGGAACTGCAGCAACTGGTGCATTCAAGTGGGAAGGTTTTCTGCCTGACCCACAACTACACTGGTTATCCCATGGTGAAGGAGGCCCGGCGCATGGTGCAGGACGGTGAGCTGGGGCGGCTCCTCAAGGTCGTTGCGGAATACCCGCAGGGTTATGCAGTGGGAGATGTGGAAGGCGACGGGCAGGGCCAGATTTCAAACTGGCGGGCAGATCCCGCCATTGCCGGGGCCTCCAACTGCATGGGGGATATCGGGACGCATGCTCATAATCTCGTGCGCTACATCTGCGGGGTGGAAGTGGACGAGCTGGCCGCGGAGCTGTCAGCCTTCATTCCGGGACGCGAACTCGATGATGACGGTAACTGCCTGGTTCGTTTCACCGATGGGGTGAAGGGGATCATCTACGCCTCCCAGATATCGAACGGAGATGAGAACAACCTCAATATTCGCGCCTACGGGACGAAGGCCTCCATCGAGTGGCACCAGGAGGATCCCAATGAGTTGGTCGTGAAGTATGCCAATGCTCCCCGGAAAACCTATCGTCGTGGTAACGACTACGTCGGAGAAGCGGCGTCCTCCAACTCACGGACGCCCTTCGCGCATCCGGAAGGATTTATTGAGGCCTTTGCCAATGTCTACCTCGCGGCTGCCGCGGCGATCGCAGACCAGATCGAGGCAAATGACCC
>JAKVCR010000019.1 GCA_022448985.1 Roseibacillus sp. | reverse complement strand
GGTCCAGCCGTGGACAGTGAATTTCTCATAGGTCCACTTCCGTTCCCCATCCTTGAAAGTGACGGGTTCGACGGCCCTGGCAGGGCCTCCCGCAAGGCAGAGGGCGAGGAACAGGCCCGCGAGGAGGGTCCGGGGGGCGGTCATGCGAGGATGTCCGTGAGCAGTTCGCCGTGCACGTTGGTCAGGCGACGCTGGATACCGTTGTGGTAGTAGCTCAGCTTCTCGTGGTCGATACCGAGGAGGTGCAGGACGGTGGCGTGGAAATCATGCCACGGGACCGGTTTCTCGACCGACTTGTAGCCCACCTCGTCGGTGGCCCCGTAGGTGATCCCCGGCTTCAGGCCCGCACCCGCCATCCAGCTGGTGAAACCAACATGGTTGTGATCGCGCCCGGTGCCAACCTGGTTGGCGCCCGACTGGGTGAAGGGTGTCCGTCCGAACTCGGAGGTGAAAAGCACGAGGGTGTCGTCCAGCATACCGCGCTGGCGCAGGTCCTTGATGAGGGCCGCCACCGGCTGGTCGATGCGGCCCGCTTCCCGGCCGTGGTTGCGCCGCATGTCCTCGTGGCCGTCCCAGTTGATGCGGGGAGAACCGAAGGAGCCCCCGGAGAAGAGCTGCACGTGGCGCACCCCCCGCTCAAGGAGGCGCCGGGCCAGAAGACAGCTGCGCCCGAAGTCCCGGGTCTCGTCCTTGTTGAAGCCATACATCTCCCGGGTGGCCTCGGTCTCCTTCTCAACCCCGGTGACCTCGGGGACGGCAAGCTGCATGTTGGCGGCCAGTTCGTAGCTCGCCATGCGGGCGGCAAAGACGTCCTCCGCGCCGTGCTCCTTCATGTGCGCCTCGTTCATCTTCTCGAGCAGGATCCGGCTCTCGTGGTCGACGCGTTTCTCGATCTTCCGGGCCGGGAAGAGGTTGGTGATGGCCTCCCCTTCCCCCTTGGTACGGAAGGGCACGCCCTGGTGCACTGCGGGCAAAAATCCGTTGGTCCAGTTACTGGTGGAACCGGCGGGCAACCCGCGGGAATCCGGCAGCACGACGTAGGTGGGCAGGCTGTCGGTCTGGTTCCCCAGTCCGTAGGAGACCCACGATCCCATGACCGGGAAGCCATTGAGTCGGAAGCCGCTGCTCTCCTGGAAGGTGGCCGGGGTGTGACTGGAGGACTCGGCCACCATCGAGTTGATGACGGTCAATTCGTCCGCCACGGTGGCGATATGGGGGAAGAGGTCAGAGACCCAGAGCCCGCTCTTCCCGCGCTGCTTGAATTCCCAGTCGTTCTTGCGCAGGAGGCCAACCTTCCCGAAGAAAACGTCGGGCCGCTCGTCGGCTTGCAGGGACTTGCCGTGCAACTCCTGGAGACGGGGCTTATAGTCAAAGGTGTCGACCTGGCTGAAGCCCCCGCACAGGCAGAGGTGGATGACCCGCTTGGCCTTGGGGACGTAGTGGGATTCCTTCGGCTGGGAGGCATAGCCGTCGCGCAGGAGAAGCGAGGAAAGAGCCGCCCCGGTCAAGCCCCGCTGGGTCCAGTTAAAGAAGTCCCGCCGGTTCGGCAGTTCACCACTTGGTCGACTGTTGAGGAAAGAGTTCATGAGAAAGGGAAAACCGGGAATCAGTTCAGGTAGAGAAATTCATTGGCGTTGAAGAGGACCCGGCAGAAGGCCGCCAGTCCGTTCTCCTTGACGAACCCGAGACCAAGGTTGAGGTCCCCCGCCGTGGCGGGACGCCCAAAGGCGAGTTCGAAGGCGTGTCCGATCTGCTTCTGCTCGTCCCCCGGCATGGCTTCCAGGCGCTTGGCCATTTCCTCCGACATACGGATGACGAAGGAGGTGTTCATCAGGGAGAGCGCTCCCAGCGGCGTGGTCGTCACGCTGCGCACGGGAGCTGCTGAAGAGGGATCGGGACAGTCGAGGGGGGAGAGCAGGGGGTGGATACTCCCCCGGGCCCAGGTGCGGTAGATACTGCGGCGATTGAACTCCGGCCCCTCGGGGTCGATCGGGTCGTAGACCCACGACCCCTTGTGGTTGTACATCTTGAAGTCGCGGTAGCCCGGACCACCAGCCACCGGGTTGAGGGCCCCGGAAACGGCGAGGATGGAATCGCGGATCGATTCCGCTTCCAGTCGCATCGGGGCGCGCCGCCAGAGATAAACATTGCCGGCGTCCACCTGCTGGGCCTTGACATTGGCTCGTGAGCTTTGCCGGTAGGCGGCCGAGGAGACGATGAGTTTGTGCATCTTCTTGATACTCCATCCCTGGGCCCGGAACTCGGCCGCGAGCCAGTCGAGGAGTTCCGGGTGGGAGGGTTTCCCGCCGCTGAAACCAAGATCATTGGGAGTCTTCACCAGGCCCTGTCCGAAGTGGTAGTGCCAGAGCCGGTTCACCATCACGCGCGCGAGGAGAGGATTGTTTTCATGGGCCACCCACTCCGCCAGCTTCTTCCGGCGTTCCCCTTCCGAGGCATTGGACTTGAGACCGAAGTCGGAAGGAAGTCCGTTGCGAACCGAGGCCACTCCGCCGGCGGATACTTCTTCTCCCTTTTCGAAGGGACTGCCGCGCACCAAGAGGTGGCGCACCGGCGCTCCCCGGGGCGTAACGGCATAGACCTTCTTCTGTCCCTGCTTGCTGACCTCGGCGTTCAGGCGGGCGATGTCGGCCTTCCACTTTTCCCGGGTGGCCTTCTGTTTATCCGTCAGGGCCGCGATGAGCTCCGCCTCGGTGACAATCCTGACATCGGCCGAGAGCGCGATCTGCTCGGCGGTGAGGGCCCGGTCGTAGAGCTGAGCCCGGTCGATGCGTCCCGCCAGCATGCGTTTTCCATCAGAAGAGGTTCCATGCCTCATCCCGAGGATGACCTGGCTGTTGCCGGCACCATAAGTCATCACCCCCGTCTTGTAGCTCTTCCCGTAGAGCCGCCCGTTCCGGTAACCAGTGATCGTGCCATCCTCCTGGTAGACAATGGCCATGTGGACGAACTGGGACTGGGCTTCCTTTTCCTGGTCCCCGCCAAAACTCGAGGTGCGCCGGTATCCCGAACTGCCCGACATCCAGCGGCCTGGCTCCCGTTCCCCGAACACGATGGCGTCAAAGGGCTCCCCCGAGCTTCCCTGGATCCCAATTACTCCCCCGCCCCTCTGGCCCAGGTTGTCCAGTTTGACCCAGGCCTCCAGGGTGCGGGCCTTGATGGCCTTCGGCAAGGGGGCGGTCAGGACAAAGCCGGTCTTTCCATCCAGGACCAGGGCACCCCCTTCCACCCGGGCCGTACCCCGGGCCTCCCCGTGCAGGGCCCCGATCTCATCGCGCAGGTCGCTGTCGAAGGACCACCGCGAGATGGGCTGCGGCAGGCCGTCCCGGTTCTTCTTCGCTCCATCCTTCGCCAGCTTGGCGAGAAGGCGCTTGCGCACCATCCCGTCGGCCTCGGCCAGCTTGCTGGAGAGCGCTTCGATCTCCTTGCGCTTCCCGGCCACGTTCACACCGGCGGGCACGTTGCGATCACCGCGATGCACCCCCGCCAGGGCCGAGGCCATCTGGAAGTATTCCTTCTGCGCAATGGGATCAAACTTGTGATCGTGACAGCGGGCGCAGTTCACCGTCAGCCCGAGGAAACTCTGCGCCACCGTTCCCACGATGTCGGACATCTCATCCTCCCGCATGATCTTGCGCTGCTTGTCCCCGTTGGGCTTGAGCCCGTCGAAGGCCCCACAGACGAGGAACCCGGTGGCAGTGATGGCCCCGGGATGACCCGGCTCAAGGACATCCCCCGCGATCTGCCACTTCACGAACTGGTCGTAGGCCATGTCCGAGTTCAGGGCATCGATCACCCAGTCCCGGTAGGTCCATGCGTTCGGTCGCAGTTGGTCGTATTCAAAGCCATTGCTCTCACCATAGCGAGCCACGTCGAGCCAGTGGCGGGCCCAGCGTTCCCCGTAATGCGGTGAGGCCAGCAGGGCATCGATGTCAGCACTGGCGCCAGGGGCCGGGGGCAGGCCGGTCAGGCCATAGTGCAGGCGCCGCCGGATCACCGTCGCGCTGGCCTCGGGAGCCGGCTCCAGTCCCATCTCCTCGAGCTTGGAAAGAATGAAGGCATCGATGGGATTTTTAACCCAGGCGGCATTCTTCACCTCAGGCACCTCCGGACGGGCCACCGGTTGCAACGACCACCAGTCCCCTTCCGCACGCTCTTCGCCCGGGACAGTCCCCGCCAGGCCAAGCACCACCGCTACCGGAAGCAGGATTCTCTGGAAATTCATCATTGAGGGAGTCTCCACCCCTCCAATTCCCATGGCAAGGCAAAGGCTCGTCCTAACCCCAAGAGATCACGGTTTCCCGCTAACGGAAGAGGGGAAGATTCGGCCCAGCCACGAGTGGGTAGCAATCCAGGATGGTACTCACCAGTTCCTGCCGCCCCTTCACTGTCGCATGGCTTTCCATGTTGCGCATGATCCGCAGGATGGTCAGGCGGGCCGGGGACTCCTGTAGATGCTCGTCCGGCTCGAATCCCGGGACCGTCAGCCTCAGTTCCCGCACACTGGTCTCCCGCCACCCTTCGAAGGGATTGATGATGATATCCTTTCCCGCCTCCCCACCGGGAGCCTTCCTCCCATCATACTTGATCATGTAACGGCCCGGGATGCCCAATCCCACGACCGGAAGTTCCAACCGCCGGGAAACTGCCACCGCAATCTCCGACAGCAGGATGGGAAGACCCTTCCGGCGTGCAATCACCCGGTGCACCGAACTGTTGTCGGGGTGCTGGTAGGTGACCATATCACCCGCGAAACCGTATTGGTTCTTCAGGACCGCAATGAGCGCCGCCATGGCCCGGGCCGGGGGCCGATCCCGCGGCTCAACTCCCTCCCCGAGTTCCTTCCGCACTGCCGTGGCTATCTCATCGAGGGACTTGGTGACCGCCTCCTTCTCCAGTTCAGGATCGAGCAGGAGAGCAATCACCCACATCGCATGCTCCACCTCGAGATCGGCATCAGCCAGCTTGCCCATGCGCTCGAACTCTCCCCGGATGATCCCCTCACGGATCCGCCTGACCAGCTTGGCAGACCGGACCCGCTTCTCCGGGGAATCGCTCTCGCTCGCTTCCAGGAGCGCAGGAAGGGCAACCTGCCCAAGCTCCAGTAGTTTCCGGTCGGCTTCATCACGCACCGCGAAACGCTCATCATCGAGTCTCTCAATAAGGGCCTCGATCCCGGGTTCCGGCTCCCCGGCCACAGGGAAAAGCATTCCTCCCACCAGGACGAGGACCAGTCCGAGGAAAGTCGCTTCTCTTAACCGGGGAACAGACATGAATGGGGACCTATATGCCCTCTTTCCGGGATGATGCATATAAAAAGATTGCTCCCCGGATTCCAAATCAGCCCAAAGTTTTTAACGCTACCCTCCCGGCTCCGATTCCTCACGGGGGAATCGGCATTGGCCTTGCCTTGCACCGGGCTGGTTCTAATCTCGATCGCTTCCCGGACCATCCGGGCAGCCCACCTTCATGGACCGTCTCTTCGTCGAAAAGAAACCCGAGTTCAACTCCGCTGCCGGTCCCCTTCTCAACGACCTCAAGACCAGTCTGCAACTGGGTGGGCTGGAGTCCCTGCGCATCGTCCAGCGCTATGACCTCGAGGGTCTCGACCCCGCCCAGCTCGAGGCCGCCAGCCGCCTCATTCTCTCCGAACCGCAGGTCGATACCACCAGCCGCGAACTTCCCCTCCGGGACGGGGAGCAATGGTTCGCGGTCGAGTATCTGCCCGGCCAGTTCGACCAGCGGGCTGACTCGGCGGCCCAGTGCGTCCAGATCCTGACCCAGCAACAGCGACCTCTCATCGCCTCGGCCCAGGTCATCATCCTCAAGGGATCTCTCAGCGAAGAGGATCTCTCACGAATCAAGGAGTTCACCATCAACACGGTCGACTCCCGCGAATCGCCCCTCGAACCACCCGAGACCCTCGCCCTCACAACCCCGCCGCCCCCGGATGTCGAGATCCTCTCCGGTTTCCGGGAACGCGACGAACCCGCCCTCGATACCCTGCGCGAGGAACTGGGCCTCGCCATGAGCGTGGCCGATCTCGCCTTCTGCCGTGACTACTTCAGGGATGAGGAGAATCGCGACCCCACCATCACGGAGATCCGGATGCTCGACACCTACTGGTCCGACCACTGTCGACACACCACTTTCCTCACCAGTATCGAGGAGGTCGCCTTCGACCCCGGCACCGAGGCCATCGAGGAGAGCTATGATCTCTACCAGTCCGCCCGCGCCGGGGTGTATGGCGACGAGGAGCGCCCCGTCACCATGATGGACATCGCCCTGATGGGAATGAAGGAACTTCGCAAGTCCGGCGAACTCCCCAATATCGAGGTCTCCCGCGAGATCAATGCCGCCAGCATCGTGGTTCCCGTCGACGTCGATGGCCGCGAGGAAGAGTGGTTGGTCATGTTCAAGAACGAGACCCACAACCATCCCACCGAGATCGAACCCTTCGGCGGGGCGGCCACCTGCCTGGGCGGCGCCATCCGCGACCCCCTCTCGGGACGCTCCTACGTCTACCAGGCCATGCGGGTGACCGGGGCCGGGGATCCGCGCGTCCCCTTTGAGGAAACCCTCCCGGGCAAGCTTCCCCAGCGCAAGATCTGCCAGATTGCGGCCCACGGTTACAGCTCCTATGGCAACCAGATCGGCCTTCCCACCGGACAGGTCTCCGAACTCTACCATCCCGGTTACGTCGCCAAGCGCATGGAGGTCGGGGCCGTAATCGCGGCAGCCCCGCGCGAAAATGTCTTCCGGGGCGAACCCGCCACCGGCGATGCCATCCTCCTCATCGGAGGGCGAACCGGTCGCGACGGAGTGGGCGGAGCCACCGGCTCCTCCAAGCAGCACACTGACACCGCCCTCGAGAACAGCGCGGAGGTCCAGAAAGGCGACGCTCCCACCGAACGCAAGATCCAGCGCCTGTTCCGCAACCCGGAGTTCGCCAAACGCATCAAGGTCTGCAATGACTTCGGGGCCGGAGGGGTCTCGGTGGCCATCGGGGAGATCGCCGACAGCCTTGAGATCAACCTCGACAAGGTTCCCAAGAAATACGACGGCCTCGATGGCACGGAACTCGCCATTTCCGAGTCCCAGGAGCGCATGGCGGTCCTCGTCGAGGCTGCTGATATCGACTTCTTCATCGCGGAAGCGGACAAGGAAAACCTCGAGTGCACCCACGTGGCCGAGGTGGCCGATCACGGGCGACTCCGCATCAGCTGGCGCGGCAAGCCCGTCGTCGATCTCAGTCGAACCTTCCTCGACACCAACGGGGTTCAGGGTAGCGGACGGGTCCAGGTCAGCGCTGCCCCCGCGGAAGGTCCTCTCGGCAAGGCCCTTGAGACTCTCCCGGATACGGAAGACCTGAAGGAGCGCTTCACCGCCGTCCTCTCGGATCTCAACTCCGCCAGCCAGAAGGGACTCGGGGAGATGTTCGACGGATCGGTGGGTGCGGGAACGGTCCTCTGGCCCTTTGGTGGTGTGCACCAGTCCACTCCCCCGGATGCCATGGTCGCCAAGATCCCCCTCCTTGAGGGTGAGACGGACACCTGCACCCTCATGAGCTGGGGATTTAACCCGCGGATTGCGAGCTGGAGCCCCTACCACGGCGCGATCTATGCAGTCACCGAGTCGGTGTGCCGGATTGTCTCATCTGGGGGCCGTCTCTCCGACATCCACCTCACCCTGCAGGAGTATTTCGAGAAATTGCACGACGACCCGCGCAGGTGGGGCAAGCCCTTCAGCGCCCTCCTCGGCGCCTATCACGTCCAGAATGCCCTCCGCCTCGCCGCCATCGGGGGCAAGGACAGCATGTCGGGATCCTTCAACGACCTCGATGTCCCGCCCACCCTCGTCTCCTTCGCGGTGGCCCCGGGCAGATGCAGCACCACGGTTTCCCCCGAATTCAAGCAGGCTGGCAGTATTGTTTCCCTCATCAGCGTGCCACGGGACGACCACAAGCGTCCGGACTTTGAGGCCCTCCGGAAAATCGCGGATCAACTCCATGCCCTCGCTTCCGGAGGCGGGATTCTCGCCATGCACAGTCTCGGCGAAGGAGGCCTCGCCGCGGGACTGGTCAGGATGGCCGCCGGCAACGAAATCGGGTTCCGCGCGGGCGAGGACCTTGACCCTGCCGACCTCTTCCGGGAGCGCTACGCCGCCTTCCTCGTCGAATCCGCTGGCCCCCTTGCGGTCGAAGGGGCCCTGGAGATCGGGGAGACCATTGCCGATCCCAGCATCCAAATAGGGTCCGAGTCCCTTCCTCTCAATGACTTGCTCGAAACCTGGCGTGTGCCGCTGGAGGGAATCTACCGCACCCGGGCTGATTCCCCGCACCCCGGGATCGAAACCTTCCGGTATACCGGGGGACCCCGCATTGGCCCTCCCCGGACAGCAACGGCCAGGCCCCTCGCGATCATCCCCGCCTTCCCCGGGACGAACTCCGAATACGACTCCGCCCGCTCCATCCGGGACGCGGGTGGGGAGGCTGAGATCCTCATCTTCCGCAACCTCACCTCCCAGGCCGTCGACGAATCCCTGCAAGCCCTCGCCGAGGCCATCCGCAGGGCGCAGATCCTCTTCATTCCCGGGGGATTCAGTGCCGGGGATGAACCGGACGGATCCGGCAAGTTTATTGCCACCGTGCTGCGAAGTCCCCTCGTCCGCGATGCGGTGATGGATCTCATCACCGGGCGGGACGGACTGGTCCTCGGGATCTGCAACGGATTCCAGGCCCTCATCAAGACCGGCCTCGTTCCCTTCGGTGAAATCCGTGATCCCGAAGCGGATGCCCCGACCCTCACCTTCAACGACATCGGGCGCCACGTGTCCTGCTACGTGACCACCCGCATTGCCTCCAACCTCTCTCCCTGGCTCTCGCAATGCAGCATCGATGACCTCCACCGCATCCCGGTCTCCCACGGGGAAGGAAAATTCTACGCCTCCGCGGAACAGATCTGCGAACTATCTGCCAGCGGACAGGTCGCCACCCAGTATTGCGACCATGACGGCAATCCCAGCATGGACATCCCGCACAACCCCAACGGCTCCCTCTTCGCGATCGAGGGAATCACCAGTCCCTGCGGACGGGTCCTCGGCAAGATGGCCCACACCGAGCGGCGGGGCACCGACGTTGCCCGCAATATCCCCGGGGAGAAATACCAGCCGCTCTTCAGTAGCGGGGTGAGCTACTTCCAGTAGGAGCACACCTGCCGCCTTTCCGCAACATTCCCTACCCCTTGCGGCTCTCAATCATCCCGTTTTCCATCCGCAGGACACAGTCCGCCAGTTGTTCGGCCTCCTTGCTGCTGTGGGTGACGTGGAGGACGGTGATGGCATGCTCCTTCTGAATCCGCTTGAGCAGGGCCATCATGTCATCGCGCATATCTTCATCGAGAGCCGAGATCGGTTCATCAAGAAGGAGCACGCGGGGCTCCACCGCAAGGGCCCGGCCGAGCGCTACCCGTTGCCTTTCCCCCCCGGAGAGACCGTGGACACCTCGCTCAAGGAGATGACCGATGCCCAGTTCCTGCGCCAACCGCGTGACGACCTCATCGATAGCGACCTTGCTCCTCCTCCGCACCTGGAGACCGAAGCCAATCTGCTCACGAACCGTCATGGTCGGGAAAAGGGCTCCGTCCTGGGGAACGTAGCCGATATTCCGGTCCCCAGGCTGGCGCCCGGTAACGTCCACCCCGGCCACCAGGACCTTGCCTTCCGTTGGCTTACGTAATCCGCAGATGATTTCCACCACCGTGGTCTTTCCACAGCCGGTGGGACCCATCAGGACGGCGTAGTCTCCATTCGGCACCATACAGTTCACGCCCGTAAGCGAGAATCCATCCACCTGCCACGAGACCTTCTGAAGTTCAATCATCGTTCACGCACACTACCATCGTTCACCCGCCAGGCGCATGCCCACCAGGACCACCATCGCAAACAACACCATTAACAGACTCACCGCGATTGCTCCTTCCAGATTCCCGACACTGAGCTCAAGCCAGACCGTGGTGGGCAGGACTTCCGTCTTCATCCGGGTAGCTCCCGCGAAGACGAGCACCGGGCCGAACTCCCCGAGACTACGGGCCCATGCCACGCTGGCAGCCGCGACCATTCCCTTGCCGGCCGCCGGCAGGGTCACCCGCCACATCGCACCACCCCGCGAACACCCCAGCGTCATCGCTACATTCTCCGGTCGCTCCGAGAGTTGGTCGAACGTTCCCCGCATGGTCCGGATGGCAAAGGCCACCCCGATCACGAACTGGGCCAGCACCACCCCGAATACCGTGTAGGTGAAGGGGATCACCGAGTCAACGAGGCCGCCCATGCCGGTCTGGAACAGAATGAGAAGACAGAGTCCGATCACCATGGGCGGAAGGACAATGGGAATATCCAGAATCGACTCCACGAGGGCCTTGCCGAAAAATTTGCGCCGGGCCAGAAGGTAGCCGATGGGGACCGCGGCGAGGAGAGACAGGAGGGCGGTCAGCGAGCAGGTCAGGAGACTGAGATAGATCGAGTGCTGGATTTCCCGTGACTGCAGGGCGCTGAGCAGGTCCCCGGGAGTGCTGTGCACGGCGGTGGCCACCAGCATGGCCACGATGAACAGAACGTAGCCCGCGGTGGTGAGGGCAAGGAAGAACCAGAACATGGTCTAACGTTTTTTCGGCTGGATAAGCCAGGGCGGGATCTCCAGTTCCGAACTCTTGACCGGCTTCTGGTTCTCCAGCCAGGTGAAGCCACTCGCTTCAAAGCGGGCCCGGTTCTTCTGCATGAAGGCGAGAAGTCGCTCCCCGAGGAGCTTGCGCGGCGAATCGACCCGCACGGCAAACGGTTGCACGGCCCGCGCCCCCTCGTGATCGATCTTGATGAAGTCGAGGTGCTCCTCCGCCAATTTGTAGTTTACCTCATAGACCACCACCGCATCAAGACTGCCGGTGCGGATCTGGTTGATGAGCAGGTCGGCGGTGGGTACCTCGGCCCGCACGTTTAGGCGGATGGCCTCCTCCAGGGCAGACTGCTTCAACATTCCCTGGGTCATGAACCCCAACGTTGATTGCTGGGCGTTGTTAATACCCACCTTGAGTTCAGGACCCGCCAGATCGGCGAGGGTGCGGATTCCCTTGGGGTTCCCCTTCGGAACCGCAATCCCGATCATGGTCTCGGTGAGGAGGACGGCCTCCGGGAACGATGCCTCCACCGGAGGCACGAAGCAGATATCGCAGGCGTAGTAGGCATCCGGAAACCGTGGATTGGTTGTATCGTTCATGGCCTGCATCGCGGCACAGAGCACACCGCACCCGTTGAACATGGTCTCGACGGACACCCCCTCACGGTCCGCAAACTCACGCAGGGTGTCCCTAACGGCGGGACGGTTCACCCCACCACTGTAGAGGATGAGGTTGGGTTTCTCCGCCCATTCATCTCCCGGGAGGGCCTCGTACTTCATCTCGGCGAAGACAGAGCTCCCCTTCTCCGGGGCATTCAGGTAGCGCGCAAACTTGAGAGCGGAAGCCGGCGAACTCGAGGCGTTGAGAACCGATACCGTCACCTTGTCCTTGTGAGCGGTGAAGCGATCAACCTCCACGGCTTCCAGTTTTTCAAATTGCGGAACCGTGGAATTCCAGATCACGGCCGCATCCACCGCCCCGAAGGAGAGATCGGCAGCCAGTTCCATGACCGTGGTCTTGGTAACAGCCACTTTCTCACGCAGCTCCTGCCAGCGAGCACCCAGAACCTCCTTCGTCGCCTTCCCGATGCTGGCGGTTTCCTTGTTCCCAACGGCCACCTTGAGATCCTCGCGGAAGAGATCCTCCATTCCCTTTACTCCCTTGGGATTGCCCGCCTGCACCGCGATAACCGGATATTGGTGCGCGAGGGGCAGGACCTCCTCAATCAGGCCCTTCTCCCGCGCCAGGTCAATGGCATGCTCGTCAGCGGCAATAAAAAGGTCCCCTGCCGGTGCATTCTCAATCTGGCTCAGCAGGGCAACGGTCCCCCCAAACTGGAAGTTCACCTGCACCCCATACTCTTCCTTGTATTTCGCCGCGACGGCCTCGGCCGGCTTTTTCATGCCAGCGGCGCAGTAGACCGTGATTGACTTTGCGTTGGCGTTGCTCCGGCGGTCCTTGTAGTAGGTCCACACTAGGGCCGCGCTCAGGAGAACGAGGGCGGTCAGGATTACGATAAGAGCCTTCATACGGGATAGCGGAGATAGTGTTTGCTGGAAGGGCCCGGAGAATCAACTTCCTTTCGCACTACCCTTGCCCACGAATGCACAGTAAAGGGCCAGCACACCTGTCAGGGCCACCAGCACACTGATCACCGGTCCGGCACCAGCATGGGCCTTCGGATTCTTCCCCTCTCGGTCAGTGCCCACGGCACCAGGATCATTCCCCCCCTCAATTCGCACGATTTCGGGTTGGGACTGGGGGGACTCGTCCCGCACCGGGGCAGGCTCTCCACTTTCATTATCCAACGCCATCTGGGCCGCCAACAGGGCCTCATCCCAGTCTAGCGCGAGGGCAAGATCCCATCCGGGATTCTGAAATTTCACCCTGCAAGAACAGGCTCCCAGAAGAAAGAGGGAGACTTCATCAATGCCCTCCGCATCCAATTCATCGGCAGGCCAGGCCCCGAGAACCCGTCCCCGGCCAAATACGACCGCTCCAAAGGGCTCTTCCTTCTCCAGAAAATCACTTCCCGGCCCCGCCAGCATGCGCAGGAATACCTGCTCTTCCGGATCGTCCCGGCTAACCTTCAGGAAGGAGAACCCAACTCTCAGTTCAGGCCCGGGACCAAGCTTGCTCTCCGGGTCGGTCGGATCCTGTTCCGGGATCGCAGCCACGCTTTGCAGATATTCCAGACGCTCCTTGAGGCTCTTTTCAAACTTCCTGTCAGCGGGTTCATCCCCACTGGCTACCATGACCCAGACCATCGACTCCCCGGCCAGGATGCGCCTGGCCAGCGCATTGCGGGCAGGTGAGATCAGAAGAGCGGGTGCATTCCCTTCAAGTGTCCCACTCCATACCACCGAACCGTCTCCCGGCATGAGAAGGCGAGCGGATGCTCCCGCTTCCACGAGATCCTCCACCTCCAGTTTCATCCCGCTCTCGGCGAGGAGTTTGCGCAGACCAGCACCAGACTCTCCCTCTATCCACCCTGCCGGTGCCTCCAGTCGGTAGGGATCAGCAGGCCAGTGATCGAGGGCGTAACGAAAGACCGGCACAGTGCAGGCGGAGGAAATCCCTCCGGCCAGGCCGAGGACCGCAAGAAAGGTAGCGAATAGTCGATTTGCCATCCTGGTTGTCCTACTTTTTTCCGAACCGATGCACCTTGCCGTCCTTGGTGGCCACGAAAAGGCTACCATCGGCCACCGCCATGCCATCCCACACAGGTAGAGCATCGAGTTTGAGTTCCTCGTTCTGTTCGCCACTTGATACCGAAACGGTCAGCAGCTTTCCACCCGCGGCGCCCTTAAGGGCCGCATCCTGCCGTTTCAACACCTTGTCCACTTCCTTATCCTTCTCCATGATGCGCTCGAAGGTGTACTCTTCATCCATGATGTCGGGAGGGCCTGCCACCAGCAGGGTGTCCCCGGCAAGGACCATCCCCTGGGCGAAAAGGGGAACCTGCCGATCCCAGTCGCGTTGCACGTAGGAGTTTCCCCCACGTTGATTGCCTCCCGCCTTTCTCTTCCCCTTGCGGAACCAGATGGCCTTCCCCTGCCTGCCCTTCCCTACTTCCACACCGGACAGGGTTCCATTGTTCCTGCCCTGTGATTCATCCTTCGCGCTCGGAGTGTCGAAGGAACAGGCCAGGACCGCATCCTTGTTGCTCTTCCGCGCCATGAGCGGATCGGAATGGTTCGCCCGGATTTCATCCGCCCCCACCTCGCGGAAGGATACCCGCAGTTCATCGAGGAGCCCGGTGAAGGCATAATCCGTCTTATATGCCCCGACCGAAGACCCGGAATCCATGCCGAGGTCGAGACCCTGCACCGGAGGTTTGGAGAGCAATCCCGTGGCCTTGCCCTCGGCTGCCAGTTCCCCGTTGAGATAAAGCTTCATCGACTTGTCCTCACCCAGCACCGCGACGAGGTGGCTCCATCCCTTCTTGAGCGGTTTCCTGGCCGAGATTACGCTGAGTTTTTCATCGGCCCGCACCTGGAAGCTCGGCACCCGCTTCTTCAGGGTGACGGCATAGCCATTGAGAGGCCCGCCGTGCGCGAGCACCACTCCGCCTGGTCCGTCAGGGAATACCCAGAGCTCCACTGTCACCGGTTTGCCGGTTGGATCCATGCTCTCCCGCGGCTGAAAGGCAACGAGGGCGCTGGTACGTGCCCGGCGCCCACCGGCAGCAGGCTCAGGGGCGTCCGGGGCTTCCCGGTTCGCCCCAAAGAGCTGGTGCTCGATGGTGGTGGTCCAGCGCAGGTATTTTGGATCCCGTCCGAATCCATAGACCTTGTCCTTGTTGAAAACCAGCATGCGTCCGGCGGGGGCAAACTTCCCGGCCTGGTAATATCCGTTGTGCCCTCCTGCAAAGTTCTTCCCGAAGACCCAGTAGGCCCGGTGGAAGTAGGTATCATCGAGGAATCCCATGGGCGCAAACAGGTGAGCGCCCTTCCCCTTCTGGGCACCGCCCTGGGAAGCCGCATTCCCGGAAATCGGACCCACCTCGAGACGATCCCCGGTCTTCTTGTCGATTTTCTGGGAACGCAGGTAGGTATGCTCCCCATCACTGCTGAGAATATCGGGAAGCCCCACCTGCATCTGGAGGGTCTGGAGGCGGTCCTGGATATCACCCCCTGTGTCCGGGTCACGGTGATCCATCACCCGCTCCATTAACTTTGCTCCCGTTTTCACATCGAGCTGGATGTATCGCAATCCGTGATCGAGGAAGGTGGAGCGCCCCACGACGAAGGAGGCGATACCGTCCTCCACCAGGACCGTGCCATGGACCGGCCAGACACTCTCGATCTGCTCAAAGGCCATCAGGCGGCGGTCCACCGGTGCCGCGCGGAACTTCCAGATCAGGGCACCATCCTGGGCCCGCAGACAATAGACCGAACCATCCGCGGAGCCGAAGACGAGGCGCCCCTTCCAGTATGTAGGGGGAGAATCGATGCGTGCTCCCGTCGTGAATTTCCACCGCTTCTTACCGGACACCGAGGAGAGGGCGTGCAGGGTGTGCTGGTCAATCTGGGCAACATAGACCTGGTCCTGCACGATCGTAAGGGCACTGAGTCGCCCTCCCAGTTCCACATTCCAGCTTTCGTCAAGGTTGCCGACGAGGGCCTGCCCCGATGCCCCACTACGCTGGGCGTTACCCCGGAAGGTCGGCCAGTCGCCTTCCGCGGCCACCACTTCCTCAACCGGTTCCTTGAAAGCCGGACCCTTCAACAGGCGTCCCTCGTCCGATATCTTCCCGGGGAGTTGAAAGGTCGTCGAGGCCGGGGCCAAGGCGTTAAACCCGTAGAGCTTAGCCTCCGGATAGCAGGCGCAGTTATGGGGAGGAGCGTAGGTTAACCCGTTGGCGGGCATCACGCCGTAAAGGCATCCCCCCCGCACCCAGTGATTGATGTCCCAGTCCTCCTTGTCGAAATCAACAAACTCGATTCCCGTGCGGGAGGGCATGAGAAAGCGCTCCGTGGCCTTCGCGATATAGCAACGGTGGTGGAACCAGTAGGTTTTCACATTTGGCGGAAACTGCTTTTTCACCTCCCCGGTGCGGGGGTCCCGGCCGGTGTAGACTCCACTGTGGCCCCCGCTGGTCAGGGGTGCGGACCAGACCAACCCACCCACCACCAGGAGATCCTGGGGAGACTGGTAGCCGGACGGATCGTGAGTGGACTCCCAGAGCCTCTTCCCACTGGCGAGGTCGTAGCTCTGCATCTTGTTGTCTCCTCCCGCATAGAGGACGACATCCTCGTAGATCACGAGTCGAGGGGCGAAGTTGAAGGGGATCAACGTCCGGCGCCCGGCCTTCTCACTGCGCCATCGCTGGTCACCGGTCTTGCGGTCGAGGCAAACCACGTTTTCCCCGTCGTGATAAACCAGGACGCCCCCGGCCACTGAGAGACTCAAGGGAGAAATCTTGTCCTTCTTCTCCCACAGGAAATTCCCGCTCTCAACATCGTAGACCCGGATACTCCGCGGCATGGCATTCCAGACGAATTCGGTGCGCACCCGGGCCTGGTCCCCGACATTGTGCTTGGGAGTATAGTCCTCCAACTCTGATTTCCCTTCGCGGATCAGGGCGAAGAGCATCCCTTCGTGATGAATGATCTCTTCCGACTTTTCCGAACCCTTGAAGAGTCCACGGGTTTCACCGGTGGCGGCATCAATATGCTCAACCGGCCCCGTAATACTACGGGTCACAAAAACCCGCTCCCCATCCACTACGAGACGACGGGCCAGCTGACTGGGACCGCTCTTCAGGGGCCAGAGCTGGCTATGCCACTTCGAAATAGGCCGCTTCCACAAAACCGTACCGTTGAATGCATCACGGGCAACCAGTTGCCAGTCGGAGGGTAACTGGATGGAAACCCGGGAGCCCTCGTCCATGATATAAAACATCCGCCCGCCGCCCGAGACCAGGGCGCTCATGGAGGCCATTCGGTCGTGATGACGCGACCAGCGCGGACTCCCCACCCACTGCATCCGTCGGGGCGGACCAACCACCTTGTCCTGGGCGACCGCATTCCCCGAGGGGTTGTGAAAGTAATGCGTCCAGTCGTCAATCTCCTCCGGACGGGGCTTCACCACCTTTTCCCATGCGCCATTACGACGCACCCAGGCCACACCCTCCGGGACCAGCACTCGCAGGATCTCCTTCTCGCTGACCTTGGACGCATCCTCCGCCACGATCAGGTTCACGAAGTTTTCGATGTAGGGCAGGGTCGTCCCGTCGAATTGCTCCACCGAGACGGGACCATACAGTCCTTTCGAATGCAGCGAGGAACGGGCCATTTGCACGGCAGCAGCATCAACGCTCAACCCCTGCACCATGTAACGATCGTTCAAGCGCAGGGAGGCCGTCACGGCTGGATCGGCCGCACCAAGTTGCACGACGAGGCCGCCTTTCACCCCCGAATTTCGAACGGCGTCCTCAAGAGAAGTGGGAGCGGCCGGGAGAGAAGCCGGGGATAGTGCCAGAAAAGTCAGGAGATAATTGATCTTCATCGCAGTGGTCGGATGCCCGATGCACCTAGAGTGGGCCGCTCCCACCGCATCCTCAATCCCTCATTGCCGGAAATGACCGGGGTGAGGACTTTTCATGTCCCTGCGGGCAAGCTAGCCTCTGGAATCCGATGAAAGTCACCATCCAGTTACTCGGTCAAGCCCGCCAGTTGGCGGCATCCGACCGTCTGGTAGTGGAAGTCCAGGAAGGAGCCTCGGCAGACGACCTTGTCCCGGCAATTGTCTCGGGAGCCTCCGAACGCCTTCTTACCGTACTGGTCGAGGACCAGAAACTGCGCCGCAGCGTGATGGCGATCCTGGACGATGAGGCAATCGACCCAGCAGCCCGGGACCTCCTGCAGGATGGCGACGAACTCAGCCTATTGCCTCCCATGTCAGGCGGATAAGGAGCTACCAAATGGAATTGACCAGCGAAGAACGCGCCATCTATGAATGGCAGATCTGGGTGGACGGACTGGGTGAGTCCGGGCAGGAACGGTTGAAGTCCTCGACGGCTCTGATCACCCGCGTGGGCGGACTGGGAGGACCGCTTGCCCAGTCACTTGCCGCGGCAGGAATCGGGAAGCTGATCCTCGCCCACGCGGGTAACACCAGGCCAAGCGATCTGAACCGGCAGATCCTGCAAACCCACGATCAACTCGGAAAGTCACGCATCGAGTCCTGCCGACAGCGCCTGCTCGACCTCAATCCCCGCCTTGAAATCGAAACGGTGGGCGAAAACGTGGATGAAGGCAATGCCGCCCGCCTGGTAACCGGCGCGGATATTGTCTTCGATTGCGCACCCCTCTTCGAGGAACGGCTCCTCCTGAACCGCGAATGCGTCCGCCAGCGCAAGCCCCTTGTCGATGCCGCCATGTTTGACCTCGAAGGCCAGCTCACCACCATCATTCCGGGCCAGACTCCCTGCCTGGCGTGCCTTTACCCCGAAGTCCCACCCGGCTGGAAACGCGAGTTCCCCGTCATCGGGGCCGTCTCCGCCACCATGGCCAACCTCGCCGCCCTCGAGGGAATCAAGCTCCTTGTCGGCTTTGGCGAACTGCTTGCCTCCAAGCTCCTCATTTTCGATGCCCGTTCCATGACCTTCCGCAAGATCAGCATCCACCGTCGCCCGGGATGCGCGGTGTGTGGCGCACTGGGGTCGACTGCCGGGGAAAACGAAGCGGGTTAGTCCCCCGCGTGAAGAGCTTCCGCGATTTGCCCGGCGTAGCAGGCCGCCTGCTCTCCCGGAGTCCCCTCCTCCCCGTAAAGCACCCCACGGGACACGTTGACCACATTGGGCGCCTGGCGCTGTGCTCCCGTCAACGCCGAGAGATCCCCTCCCTGCGCGCCCAGTCCCGGGATCAGGAGAGGCACGTCCGGCAAGCCCGCCAGCACATCCTCTCCCGCATTCGTCAAACCCACTACCAAGCCAACCTCTGTCCTACGCTCTTCTCCCACAGCCCGCTCTGCAAATTCACCTACCAGTTCATAAATCCTCCGTCCCTCGCTCTCACGCCGTTGGAGATCCGCGCTTCCAGGGTTGGAGGTAACGGCGAGGAGATAGATTCCCTTTCCCTCATAATCGAGAAATGGTTCCAGTGAATCGTAACCCATGAAAGGGTTCAGGGTCACCGCATGGGCCCCGAAACCCTCGAAACAAGCCTGCGCATAACGACGCTGCGTTTCCCCGATATCGCTGCGCTTGGCATCCAGGATAATCGGAACTTCTTCTGGGATACGCCCGATCACCCGCTTCAGCATGGCCAGTCCCTCCGGACCCATGGCCTCGAAATAGGCGATGTTCGGCTTATAACACGCCGTCTTGCCGAGGGTCTCCTCCACCACCACATCCAGAAAGCGTTCTACTTCTTTAATCTCGTCACCGTGCCGTTCAATACGCGGGTCCAGTCCCACGCAAAGATTCGATCCCGTCACCTCGATACGGGCCGCCAACTGATCCGAATAGCGTGCGTCCATCTGAGGGCACACCCTTGCCCACACACCAACAAGACGAAAGCGTTTCCTCTTCAATTCTTACTCCTGCCCGTTTCTCCTGCCCGGAATACAAATGGTTTTCGCCTTCTAAATGCAGGCCTACTCGACCGCAAAAGCAACCTCTCTGCCGCTTATGTCATCGAAAACGCCAGACATTCACCGCGTCCTGTGATTCAACCGCAGGGTGGATTCCGTCACGGATCTTCTCCAGCAACTCGTCCGCATCCCCTCCGTCAATCCCGACGGCGACCCGGGCACGGACCAGTGTGGCGAAGAAGCGATCGCAGCCTGGTTGGGCGATTTTCTCAGTGACCGGGGATTCGCGGTAACCACTGAAGACGTGGAGCCCGGTCGCCCCAATCTCCTTGCCCGGAGCCCGGGGCCTCCTTCCGACAGCCGTCCGCGAATCCTGCTGGGACCGCACCTCGACACCGTAGGAGTTGGCGGGATGACCATCGATCCCTTCGGTGGAGAAGTGCGCGACGGAAAGCTCTGGGGGCGCGGGGCCTCGGATACGAAGGGACCCATGGCCGCCATGCTCTGGGGACTACTCAGAAACCGGGAACGCCTCGCGGACCTTTCCGTGGCGGTCGACTTCGTGGCCTTCATGAGCGAGGAGTCCGATCAGTTTGGCTCAAAGCACTTCGCAAGGAATCACGCCGCGGATTACGCATTTGCGGTTGCAGGGGAACCCACCGGTCTTGATCTCGTGCACACGACCAAGGGATCGCTCTGGGCTGTGCTTGAGTCTAGCGGCGTTTCCGGTCACTCCTCCCAACCGGAATCCGGTGAAAATGCCATCATGAAGATGGTGCATGCGCTCTCCATTCTTGAGAGTGACCTCAAGCCTGACCTGGCCGGGTTCACCCATCCCGTGCTGGGACCTGCAACCATCAACGTCGGCATCGTCAGGGGTGGCACCAGGGCAAACATCATCCCCGACGAGGCCACCGCCCAGATCGACATCCGCTACCCACCGTCCCTGGCGGAGGAAAGATCCGCCACGGAACTTCTCAAGGAATTCCTGGCCCGGAACAATCTTCCGGTCACCCTCTCCGTCTCTGCCGATAATCCTCCCATGGAAGTTCCCGCGGACCACCCCTGGCTCAGGCGAATTCTCGCCATTCACCCCCAGTCCAGGCTCGTAGGCGCTCCCTGGTTCTCCGACGCCGCCCACCTTAACAAGGGGGGACTCCCTGCCATCTGCCTGGGACCGGGTTCCATTGAGCAGGCGCATACCAGGGATGAATTCATCACCCTCGCGGACCTGGAAGCAGGGGCTGATTACTTCACCGCCCTCATTGCTGGCCTGAAGTCATCCTGATGCTCTCTCTTGCGGATCCTTGCAAGCAGGCGACCAGACCACCGGAAGAAAGCGCCCCTGTAAGCAATCTCAGCCCTCCCGGGTGATCTCGGCCAGGTTTGAAAGGTCCCGGATGATGATGTCAATGGCTGCCAGTCGCCTCTTCCGTAGTTCCTCGTTGTCGATATGCCGGGCAATCCGGCGCGCAGCACGGGCCTTTTCCAACCCATCTGCCGCCATCTTGTTTACCGTGCCGAAATCGCGAGCCCTGTTGGCCTTGTTCATCTCGCCATTGAGCTTCTGCAACTTCGAAAGCAGATCGAGATAGTAGGCGTTCAACTCCCGGTCAGAAAGGGTCGAGTAGGGCGAGACGATGATACTTCGTGGCGAACGACCGGGATCCCGTGGCGAGCAGGAGGTCAACCCCATAGCGAGGGCCAGGGTGCAGGACACGAATTTAAAGGGAACGCACATCAGGAACAAATGGATTATGCAAGCCAGGCCACTTCGCCTCGGCAGCAAGATTTGAAAGACAACATGTAGGATCCGGATCTCATTCGGATGGCGCGGGTCCCGCCTCCCCCGGCTTCTTGGCCGAAATATCCAGAAGAGATGGTGGAGGGACCACCTCTTCGGGCATGACGACCTCCAGCTTAAGTTGTTCCCCGGTATTGCCCCGCGTGATGTTATCGCGGAACGGATGGACCGTGGAGCGACGATCTGCCATGATTCCAAACTTGTAGTTCTTTTCCGCCACATTTTCCTCCATTCCCGCGGTGGTGCCATCTCCCTCGACCATGACTCCTCCGAGAAGATTGCCCTGCACACGGTTGGATTTCAGGACAGCTATCGCCCCATTGGATATACTTACGCCCACCTCACGATTCCCATCAATTGTACACTGAACCAACTCTGACTGCACCCCCTTGGACATCAGGACCACTCCGGCCAAACCGTTGCGACTCGTCCGGGTCTTTCTTGCCACTACCTGCCCCCCTCCCCACGCATCAATGCCATGGTGGAAATTCAAATCAAAGCGACAATCTACGCACTCGGCAGTGCTCCCCTCCCCATTTACCGCCAGACCATCCCAGCCGCACTTCGAAACCTGCACGTTGCGCAGACGGCCCACTCCCCCATTGATAACCGCCACCCCGTGACCGGATCCATTATCGATACGACAATCCTCCAAGGCGAGTTCTGATCCATCGGCGAAGGCTACCGGATAGCGTTCCTCGGTAAGAGCGATTCCTGTCTGTCTCATCGTCACCGAGGCCACCCTGCTCCCGCTCGCTTCCTTCGTGACCAGAAGGACGCTGGCGCTCGCGGCATCGCACTGGATAATGGATTTGTCGTGGCCAGCTCCTTCCAGGTCCACTTTCACGTTCAGAGTCAGAGCCTCCGTGAAAGTCCCCTCCCCAATCCGTATTTTATCGTTCGGGCGGGCGGAGGCCAGGGCCTCGCTGATGGTGGAATAATCCCGGGGCACCATAAGCAGGCGCGTATAGGCTGACATCTTGTTGTAAAGATCCTGGTATTCCTTCCGGTTATCGAGACGGATGGCTTCACGCAGGGTTTCCAGCGCGGACTCCGAGAACTCCCCCTTGTCCAGGGCCAATGCCTTCTCATAGAGTCCACGCGCCCGGATCCGGCGCTCTTCCAGGATTCTCATGCCCTCGGCAGTGGCGGTCTTGAATCGGGCAAGTTGCTCGTGGCCCGGGGCTATGGATTCCAGCTTTGCGGTATAGTCCGAGAGGACAGACCATTGTTCCTCCTGGAGCGCTTCCTGGGCACTCTCAAGCAGGACTGCAATGCGGTCAGTCACCTGTCCTTCCCGGATGAGCCTGCGTAATTCTCCCGCCTCGGGATGAGCCTCTTCCATGCCGACCAACTCCTTGAGTCGACTCTCAGCCTCCTCCCAGTTTCGTCCTTCGATTGCAGCACGGGCGGATCCCAGCACGAACCCAAGTTTCTGCCGGAGAGCCTCTTCCCTGCCTTCCGCAATCCTGCGAAGGCCTTCCCGGACCCTCAACGAGTCAGGCTCAAGCTCCGCTAGTTCAGCATAGATCGATTCCGCCCGGTCCCATTTACGCCCCTCAACCGCACGGCGGGCGTCCGCTGCCAGGGCTTCAAGGATCTGCCTGTCGCCTGAATAATCACCCTCGAGAAGCCGGCTGTTTCCATACCACCCGGCCGCCACCACACATCCCGCCAGGAACAGGGAGAGGACCAGTCGCACCCCCATCCCCCTGGCCCGTGTCGGCGGTTCACGATACTTCTCGGCCTCTACCACCTGCAGGGCATCGTTCAGTCGACTCAACTCCTCGCGATAGTTCCCCTGAAGCTTTTCGTCCTTCGTCACCCGAACCAGTTCAGCGATTTTCTCCGCCACCTTCCTGAAAGCTGGCAAGTGCGGTGAAATAATTACACCAGGTTCGTAGCCGAGAATCTTCATGGCATCCTCGTAGCTCAACTCTTCCTGTAGATCCGCCGTGCTCACCTGCCAAATCTTTGGACGATCGGGATCCGCCTTCCAATCCCAAAAGCCTTTGAGGTCACCCGAATGCCTGGAGCTGCCTGGTGACGTTTCCATTCATTAAGGTCCACCTGGCGCTGGACCCAACGCACCGTTTCCTCCTCAAACCCATGATTCTCAATGATCTCCTCCGGAGAGCACTGCTTTTCAACATACAATTCGAGGATCCTGTCCAATACCTCGTATGGAGGAAGGCTGTCCTCATCCTTCTGATCCGGTCGCAGTTCCGCACTGGGGGGTTTCTCGATTGTGCTCCAGGGGATCACCTCGCTATTCCGATTGAGCCAGCGAGCCACTTCAAAAACCCGCGTTTTGGGCAAGTCGCTGATGACCGCGAGACCTCCGCACATATCGCCATAAATGGTGCAATAGCCCACTGCCAGCTCACTTTTGTTCCCGGTGGTCAGGAGGAGGTGGTTATGCTTGTTGGAAAGTGACATGAGATAGAGCCCCCGGATACGCGCCTGCATGTTCTCCTCGGTCACATCCTCCGGCAGATCTCCGAAGAGAGGCGCCAGGGCCTCCTTCACCGCTTCAAAGGACTCCTTGATCGGGATCGTGTCACAGCGCATGCCAAGGTTCGCGGCTAGCGCAAGGGAGTCGTCCACGCTCCCCTGGGAAGAATAGGCACTCGGCATGGTTACCCCGTGCACATTTCCCGCCCCCAGTGCCTCCACCGCCACCGCCGCGGTAAGTGCAGAATCTATTCCACCGCTCAAACCCATACAGGCCGTCCGGAACCCGCACTTTCCCACATAGTCACGCACGCCCAGGACAAGCGCCTGGAAAACTTCCTCAGGGGCCTCCGGGTCAGCTGGCGCCCGGATCGCCCCGGAGGAAGCATCAGACCCATTACCCGTATCGACAACCCGGACTTCCTCCGTGAAAGCGCTCAGTTGAGCTTGAAGCGCTCCATCCCCGTTCATCACCATCGAGTTTCCATCGAACACGAGTTGGTCATTCCCCCCGATCGAGTTGCAGTAAACCAGCGGCAAGCCAGTGCTCTTTGCGACGGCGGCAAGCAGTTCGCGCCGCACCACGGCCTTCCCCAGGTGAAAGGGGGAGGCACTCAGGTTCATCAGGATTTCGGCACCGGCGGCCTGTAATTCTTCCACGGGATCCCGCTTGTAGAGGGGTCTATGCAGATAGTCTTCTGTCCAGATATCTTCACAGATCGTAATCCCCAGCTTGCGTCCTCGCCACTCGACCGGCTCACAACGTTCCGCTGGTTCAAAATAGCGGCGCTCGTCGAAGATGTCATAGGTGGGCAGCAGAGTCTTGAATACCTTTGTCACGACCTCTCCATCTTCCAGAAGAGCCGCCCCATTGCGAAAGGGTTTGCCCGGACTCTCCCCCCGGTTGTGATCCACGTAGCCAACCAGGAGCGGCACCTCCCCGATCTCACCGACCAGGTAATCAAGAGCCTGGAGGCATTTGTCGACAAACCCCGACTTGAAGACCAGGTCACGTGGTGGATAGCCCACCAGGGCCATTTCCGGGGTGATGACGAACTCGGCACCCTGATCGAGAGCCTCGCGATAGGCATTCACGATGCGCTTCGCGTTGGCAGGAAAGTCGCCCACCGTGCCATTGATCTGGGCCAGTCCGATCTTCATCTGTCTTCCTACCCCGCACTCGTTTCCACCGGGCTCTGCAGTATGTCACCCTGAGCCGGGCTTGGAAACAGCGATTTGAATTTAGGTTTCGAGGGGGGAGTTCCCTCCTACCAGAGCCCATACTTCCCAAAGGACAGGGCATACCAGCCCATCAGGAAATTGGCCACCCCGTGCATGACCACGCAGGCCAGCAGGCTCCTGGTCCAGATCGCACAACAATACATCAGCGTCCCCCACACGAAGGCCGCCGCCCAGTCAGCCGGGCTGTGGATAAAGACCACCAGAGCTGTCACAACCAGGTAACTCTTCCACGAGAAGGTGCCGAAGGGGACCTTCCAGTAATCTCCATCCGGGTTCAGGATGAATCGCATGAGAAAGCCCCGCCAGAGCAACTCCTCGACAAGGGAAACCACCACAACCGCCCGGAGAAAGCGGAAGACCGTGGCTGCCCACCAGGCTGCCGGGCTCTCAAAAATCCCCGGATCGAATCCGTCTCGCCGGGGCAGGATTCCCAGGCGCTGCTTCCACCCCCCCGGTTCCTCTTCCGTCATTCCCCACCATTCATAGAGTTGAGTGGGTAGAATCCATATTCCGATTCCAATTGCACCTAGCAAGCCCCCCAGAAGCAACTTCCGGGGTTCCCACTTCAACTCGTAATGCCTCCACCAGAAAAGAAGCAATCCCCCGCCAAGGAGCGTCTGGAGCGGATAAATCCAGTGCTCCGGATAGCTTTGCCACCAGGGGTTGTTCTCATGCTCATAGAAAAAACCGTCAAAGAACCCCGTGAGGAGAGACAGTCCCCCGCCGATAAGCATGAAGGCCACCAGGGGCACGACATAGGCGAGCGTTCGGTCTTGTCTGATCCGGGGCAGGCTCATGATTATCCCAAGGTTCCAACGTAGCGTTCGATCCGCATGAGGGCCTCCTTTAACTGATCGAAGGCAGTGGCATAGCAACACCGCAGAAAACCCTCGCCGCTTGCTCCGAAAGCGTCTCCGGGGACTGCCGCCACGTTTTCCGCCTCAAGAAGTCCCATCGCAAATTCCCCGCTGCTGAGACCGAAGTTTCGCACATCCGGAAAGACATAGAATGCTCCTCCCGGCGAATGACAATCCATCCCGATCTCATTGAGACGACCAACTACGAAATCACGTCGCTCATGATAACTCTCCCGCATGCGCTCCACCGAGGCCGCCCCGTTTTCAAGCGCCTCCAATGCAGCAGCCTGGCTCGTAATGGGAGCACACAGCATGGAATACTGGTGGATCTTCATCATGGCCTCGGTAAGCGGAGCCGGGGCACAGGCATACCCCAGACGAAAGCCAGTCATCGCGAAGGCCTTTGAAAATCCGTGCAGGAGAATGGTGCGCTCACGCATTCCCGGAAGGGAGGCGATCGAAACGTGGGGGTGATTGTCGTAGCGCAATTCGCTGTAAATTTCATCGCTGATCACTACGAGGTCGTGTTCAACACAGAGCCTGGCGATTCCCTCCAGGTCCTCCTCACTCGCCACCCCCCCGGTCGGATTGGTGGGAAAGTTCAGGATCAACACGCGCGAATTGGGCGTGAGCGCCTGGGCCAGGGTCTCGGGCTTCAGGGAGAAGCCGTCCCGCTTGCGGGTTGCAACCGGCACCGGAACACCATGCGCCATCACCGTCCCCGGCATGTAACTGACGTAGCAGGGTTCGTGATAAACCACTTCGTCTCCGGGATTGAGTAACGCCCGTAGGGCCAGATCGAGCGCCTCCGACACTCCGACTGTCACAAGCACTTCACAGGATGGGTCATACTGCACGTCAAAGAACTGCCCCGCATAGTCGGCAATCTTGCGTCGCAACGACATCAGCCCGAGGTTGGCTGTATAGGAAGTGTTCCCGCGCTCCAGCGAGTAAATCGCAGCTTCCCGGATATGCCAAGGGGCAGAATAGTCCGGTTCTCCCACTCCCAGCGAGATCACCCCGTCGCGACCCTGCACAAGGTCGAAGAAGTCCCGAATGCCGGAACGCGGTACCGCGGCCACTTGCCGCGAAATTTTCGCAGAGTAATCCATTGCTCCTACGGCGCCACCGGCAACCGCTCCGGATCTTCGTCTCCGCCAAAGGCGAAACCGTTCTCCTTGTAGGTCTTCAGCCTGAAATGGGTAGCTGTTGAGAGCACCCCTTCCATTGTACTCAGCTTCTCGGAAACAAAACGCGCCACTTCCATGAGATCCTCGCCCTCCACCACGAGCAGGAGATCGTAACCTCCGCTCATGAGGTAGCAGCTCAACACCTGGTCGAACTTTGCGATGCGCGCCGCCAGACGGTCAAAGCCACCCTCCCTCTCGGGAGTCAGTTTCACCTCAATGATTCCAACCACCGTTGCCTGCCCGGTTTTCGCCGAATCAACTACCGCCTGATAGCCCAGCACCGTTCCATCTGCCTCCCATGCGGCAATCTGCTCCTGCACCTCGTCTCCCGACAAGGAAACGCGCTCCGCCAGCTCGGCATCGGAAGACCGGCCGTTACGACGGAGGAGCTTGAGCAAGGAGTCGTTGGTCATGGAGGGGGGGCTTCTAGGAAGATCAAGGCGTCATAGCAAGCCGTAGCTGCACCATCCTGCGCAGGTTCGTTCCCCCGGAGAAGCCTCCCATGCGCCCCCTATGGCAGATGTGCCGCAAAGAACCGCAGGGTGTCGGCCAGATGCTCCTCCCAGTAGGGCCACTCATGCCCACCCGGAAACTCCTCGTAGACATGCTCGATGCCTTCCTCCTCCAAGGCGGCATGAAGTTCCCGATTGGCCTCAAGGAGCGGATCATCGAGACCGCAGTCAAACCGCATCGGGGGCAAATCCCTTCGGTGGGACAGGATCGCTTCCAGGGCGCTCCCGTTTCCCTCTAACAAATCGGGGGATGGCAGAGGTTCCTCCACAAAGGCCGCCAACTCCTCAAGCCTGGTGATGGAGGAGTGCGCTGAAATCGCCTGGAACCTTGCTCCGAACTTTGCTCCCAGTCGAAGCGTCCCGAACCCCCCCATGCTCAAGCCCGCAAGGAACCACGGTGAAGATTCCGAGACAGGGGCGCCGGCCTCCTCCGTGGCGCAGGGGACTTCCTCCACTATCCAGCGCTCAAAATCCTTGCCCCCATGTGGCACGTATCCCGACCCGTCTCCCCACAATCCATCACTTGGCATGGCGAGAACGAGAGGCGGCATCTCACCTGATTCGATCAACCGCGCCGCAGTCTGGTGCGCACCCGCATTAAAGGCCCAACCCCAATGGGAACTGTAGACTCCGTGCAGCAGGATAACGAGTGGCAAACTCTCCTGGCTCTCCTGGCCATCAGGAAGAAAAAGGGAGAGGTCTGCCCGCTGCTTCAAGGCCTCGCTCTTCACGGTGACATGCCGCAGGCCCCCGCATTCAAAACGCGGGTCGCTGACCTTGATAGTGCGGAAAGCGCTCACAACACCCTCTGCAAACACTAAGCAGGGGGAACCTGCAATGGTTCCTTTCCCCCTCTCCTGCGAATCCAGTTCACCGCCCGCAAAACCATGGGCAGGCGAATCATCCACAACTCCAACGCCCGCTTTCCGGGAAAGTTCATCAGAAGAAGCCCTGCCAGGATGGTAAGAAGTCCCTGTCCAGGCAAAGCAAGAAGAACGATCCCCGAAATCACGAGTAGCGCTCCCGCAATATTCTTAAGAACCAATACGGTCCAGCGTATGACGGGATGTCTCGTGCCAAACGCCCGGGTCCGATCCCGCTCGGGCATAAAATAATCCGAGCTCATCAGCGAAATGGCCCAGGGGGTCAGGAAAATGGCGAGTGCCACCGAGACTACCGAGAAGGCCCCGAGGCACCAGAGAAGGACCTCATTTTCCCGAATCCAGTCAATCATGATGTCCCGATCACCTCAACCCATGGCCCTCCGCCTCCACCGCATCCGATTCCCGGCACAGTCGCATGAGGGAAAACCATGTGAATGAGAGGATAAGGATGAAAAGTCACTGCTTTTGCGGAAAAGAGCCAGCGCCCTTCGCGAGGACCTGGCGATTTCTCAGGTCAAACGAACCACCAGTCCGGACCGTCTCCCACTTCCCTTCGACCGGAGTATCCTCCTTCCACTTCCTGGGATCGTAGATCAACACGGCCCCTTTCTCCTTCCCTATGACCTCGAAGTGGTCTCCCCGCACCACGATGGCGACATCCTCGTCAATTCCGATCCCGAGCATCGCAGCCCGGTCGAACTCCTTTCTCATCTTCCTTTCGGGATCCTCCAGCACCTCGATGAGATCCTTTTCGCGACCACGGGCGATGAGGTGCTGGTCGATGGCGGTATTACGCATAAACCCGAAGCCCCTCTGCACGTCCCCCACCATGATGGTATTTCCGCTCGTATCCCCCCTCGCAAGAAAGGAGCCCTGAATGGTTGCCCCAGCCGAGGAACCCCCAATCACTCCGCCTCGTTCAAGCACCCTGTGGAATTCGTCCTCAGAACGTGTTCCGCCATACGCCCTGGTCAGCCTCCACTGCCGACCACCACCAAACCATACCCCTGTGGCGCGTGTGATTGCCTTCACGAATTCCTCTGACTCAGCCACCTTGCGATCATGCGTGTGCAATACGATCACCTCCCTTACTCCTAGTTTCTCCCTCGCCAGGCTGGCCGCCCAGGACCGGGTGTAATTGTATTTCGGATTACTGGAAGCCGCGGTGGGCACCACCACGATACGTGCTTCCTTCCCTCCCGCCAATTCCACGAACTTCCCGAAGATGCTTCCCATTTCCTTTCCTCCCCCACCCATGATGACGAGGGATCCCTTCGCGGGCCCAACTACGGGAGATTCCTCTGCAATGACCCTCCCGGAGAGAAGGAACACTACCACCAATGCCAGGATCTTTGTTGTCATCACCACATAACAGCCCCCGATTGACCTCCATTTCAAGCGCACAAGTGCAGTCTCGGCACAGCCCCTGCTTGCTCCTGGCCAACTTTTTTCTCAAAGTCAGTCGACACGCTCACAAAGTGCACCCCAAGGCTCCTCCATCGACATGCATCCCAGCCTCCTCGCCTTTCTATCTTTCCTGCCCATCCTGACCGTAGCGGTCTTGCTCGTCGTGCTGCGCTGGCCGGCCAGCCGCGCCATGCCAATCTGCTATGGGCTGGTAGCGGCCCTCGCTCTCTTCATCTGGCAGGTCCCCGCCGCCCAGGTGGCCGCGGCCTCCATCAACGGACTGATGATCACTGTCACTCTCCTTTACATCATCTTTGGCGCAATGCTTCTCCTCAATACCCTGCGGGAGAGCGGGGGTCTCCGTGTCATTCGACAGGGATTCACCGATATTTCACCAGACCGCCGGGTGCAGGTCATTATCGTGGCCTGGCTCTTCGGTTCCTTCATCGAGGGATCGGCAGGATTTGGGGCCCCTGCTGCTGTCGCGGTTCCCCTTCTGGTCGGTCTCGGATTCCCCGCCATGGCGGCCGTCCTCTCCGGCATGATCATCCAGAGCACACCGGTCTCCTTCGGCGCGGTAGGCACCCCCATCAAGGTGGGAATAAGCAATGGCCTTTCGGTCGACACTTCTCCCACCGGGGAGGCAACTCATAAACTTTCTACCGACGGGGGGGTGGAGGAATACGCGACCGCAGCCGGATTTGAAAACGGTGAAGAATTACTGGCCTCGATTGGCCTCAAGGTGGCCACCCTGCATGCCTTCACCGGCCTCCTCGTTCCCCTCCTCCTCTGTGGACTTCTCACCCGCTTCTACGGTCCGGGGAAAAGCTTCCTTGAAGGCCTGCGGATCTGGAAATTCGCCCTCTTCGCCGCTCTCGCCATGATCGTGCCCTATTGGCTGGCCGCATTGCTCCTCGGCCCGGAATATCCCTCCCTTATCGGCAGCCTGATTGGTCTCTTCATTGTGATAACCACGGCCCGCTCCGGCTTCCTTGTTCCAAGTCCGGAGAAGGCTTGGGACTTCGCCCCGCGCGACCAGTGGAGTCCGGACTGGATGGGTTCGCTGCAGATCTCGTCCGATGACGAATCCAGAAGCAGACATTCAGTCGGGATCCTGCACGCCTGGCTCCCCTATGTTCTGGTGGGACTCCTTCTCGTCCTCACGCGCACGCTTGGGGACTTGGAAACATGGCTGAAGGGATGGCACATCACCCTCCACTCTCCCCTCGAGGGCACTCTCGGGCCCAAGCGCTTTGAGTTCCTGTATCTCCCTGGCGCGGTTTTCATCCTCGTTTCGGTCGTCACCTTCTTCCTGCACCGCATGGACTGGAGATCCTACAAGCGATCCTGGGGCTCCTCCTTCAAGACAACTGCTGCAGCTTCCATCGCGCTCGTCTTCACCGTGCCCATGGTCCAGATCTTCATCCATTCCGATGGTGGAGGTGCCGGCTATTCCAAGATGCCGGAAGCTCTCGCCACCGGGGTGGCCGCCCTTGCTGGGGGAGTCTGGCCCATCCTGTCGCCTTTCATCGGAGGCCTCGGAGCCTTCGTAGCCGGCTCCAATACCATGAGCAACATGATGCTCTCCCTCTTCCAGTTCAACACGGGTCAGGAAATTGGAGTCAATCCAGCATGGGTCGTCGCCTTGCAGGCGGTTGGCGGAGCTGCGGGCAACATGATCTGCGTCCACAACGTGGTAGCCGCCTCCGCGGTAGCGGGCCTCGTGGGGAAGGAGGGAACCGTCATCCGCAAAACGGTCTGGGGTTTCCTTTACTACGCCCTCTTCGCGGGAAGCCTGGGCTATGCAATCGTCTCCTGGACAGAGCAGGGCTTCTTCAACATCGGCACGCTCATTGTCATTGCAATATGGGGCACCGCCGCCGTCCTCATCATTCTCAGCGGACGCCGCCAGCACCGCCCCCAACCCACTCCCAACCCTTCCGATCCAGAGGAAGCCATCCTTCCTGACGCAGGGAAGGAGGCACCGGTTTCCTCAACGCCCGAGACCGATGACGACCAACCCTCCGACCTCCCGGTCGACACTGAGGAACCGGACAAGGATCCCGAGGGCGAAACCGAATCAGGTTCGAGTCCCGAAGCCACTGCGGAAGGAGACGAGGATCTCGAAGAGGAAATGGATCCGGAAAAACGGCTGGCTAAACGGGAAAATCTCAGGAAAGAGGAAGACCAGCCCAACGACTCTTCCGGTTCATCCGGGTGACCCTTCCGCTCCGTGCTCAGGCAAGACTACATCCTCCGCGAAATTGAACGCATGGTGGAATTCTGCCTGCGGGCAGCAGGATTGAAGAAGCCAGATGTAGTTGCCGACTTTGAAGAATTTCTCGAGGAGAACTGCGAACTGCTCACCGGGCTTCCCCTGCAGACGCTCCTGGATACCGGGGCCCATAAACTGGTCGTCCTCCTCTACCACCCGGGCACCGCAAAGCTCCCGCAACTCGTGTCCTGCGGCGCGTGGCTGTGCGAGGCTGCCGACGCGAGCCTCCTCTCAGGTCGACTCAACGAGGCGCGCCGCCTCTTCCTTGAGGGTGCCCAGATCCTTGGCTTCATGACCTCCCAGCATGGCCATCAGGAAGAGTTCGCCCCCCTCCATGATCACCTCAAGCGCCTGCGCGAAAGGCTGCCTGACTATCAGTTCACATCTGGGGAAGAGTCGAAGATTCTGACCTTTCTCTCCCTGTGAAAATAGCAACTGCCTCCATCGCGGGCACTCGGGATTGGAGACTCTGGACCCTTGCGTCCCGGCCCGGGCCTCCCTAGCTTTCAGTCATGGCCATCTCCGTCGGCGATCTTATCCGCCATATCGTCATCGGGATCATCGTGCTGATTCTCCTGATTTTCGGTTTAAAGGTATGGAACAAGCATAAGCTGGAGAAACAGATCATCAGGGAACTGCGGGATCTGGCCCACCCCACTACCTCCTTTGAGGCCAACCACACTGACGACGCCACGAGCGCCCTCTTCCAGTCAATGGAACTCCTTCACAGGGCCAAGGTAGAACTCGACAAGGAACCGGCCGCGATCCTCAAGGAGGTTTTTCATGGGGACGATGATGGAGCTCTCTTCGGCAAAGCCGAGACAGGACGCAATGCCTATGCGAATCCACTGGAAGAGATCATCCGGAAAGGGCTTCTCCGGAACTATCAACACAGTCGTTCGCTGGGATTGTTTTCCAATGGAGAGAACCGTGATAATCTCGCAGACGGGAAGGCCCCTTTCATTGCTAATGGCCCCTCTGTCGGCGCGAAGGCCACCATTCGCTACATCATCGACCCGCAGGTATCGCCCGGGGTGGAGAACCTCATCCCGAATATGATCATCTCTCCTCCAGACCTTGAGGCACGTGAAAAACCGACCGACCTGGAGATCACGCAAGCCAAGGACCTGATCGGCGATCTCGACCGGGCCCGCCTTATCGAACGGGAAGCCGGGGATCGACTCCGTCAGCACTATGAACATTTTAATAATCCTGCCGAGCCCGAACCGGAACCGGAGGAAGAACCTCAACCGGAGCCCAAACCGGAACCGGAGGACAAACCCGCCACGAAACCGGTGGAAGAAGACGACTGCCCCTTCGTTGACCCCCTCCCAGACAATGGCTGAGGGATCTGGCCGTAGTGGGCCCTGCAACTTGCGACCTGCTCTTTCCCGGCTATTGTGCTGAAACCCCGCCGATGAATCTCCCCTTCCCCTGCCGGGCCTACGCCCTGCTCCTCCTTCTCTCTTTCCTGGTCGCCGGCCTCCGACTGCTCCCCGCCGCGGACAGTGTGATCGTGTTCAATGAAGTCCACTACCATCCCGCCGATGAGGACAACGACACCGAGTGGGTTGAACTCCGCAGCCTCATGGGAGTCGACGTCGATATCTCGGATTGGGAGCTCGAGGGCGGTATCAACTATCGCTTTGCGAATGGCACCGTTGTCCCCGGCCGTGGTTTTCTCCTCGTCGCCGCAGATCCCTCTCATCCCTCCCTTGAGGGACGTGGTGCACTGGGTCCCTTCAGCGGCCGGCTCGCCAACAACGGGGAAAGCATCCGTCTGGTCAACAACAACGACCGCACGATGGACGAGCTGGGATACGGGGACGATGGCGACTGGCCAGTGGGGGCCGATGGATTAGGATCAACTCTCTCCAAGCGTAACGAACACACCGCCGAGTCCCGGCCCTTCAACTGGGTTGCGAGCCCCGGGTCCGGCGGAACGCCTGGCCTCCCCAACTTTCCCGATGATCCCGGGGGTGAGAGCATTCGGGACATCGTCTTCAGCGAGATCGCAGGCGGCAATGCCCCGGGCTTCCAGGTCGAGCTCACCAATGTGGGATCGGATGCCATCGCCCTCAGCGGTTATCAACTGCGCTCTTCAACCGGTGCCACCCAGCAGATCCCGGCTGTGCTGCTGGAGCCGGGCGCTTACCTCGCCATCACACCCTCCTTCCCCGTCGCTGACGGCCACCGCCTGTCTCTCCTCCGGTCCGGCACTGACGCCCTTGCCGATGCCCGCGAGGTCACCAATCGCCTGCGGGGCCTCTCCAATGATCGCTGGCTCTACCCGGACGCTCCGACCTTCGGCGCTCCGAACAGCTACTCCTTCAATAACGACATCGTGATCAATGAGATCATGTACAACCCGCGGCCCCTGCCCGCCACGCGACCTTCGACTCCTGATATCCTCGTCGATTGGAACCATTCATGGCGCTATAACGAGTCCGGCAGTGATCTTGGAAACAACTGGGAGGATTCCCCTCATCAGGAGGACGGCATAACCTGGCTCTCGGGCCCGGGACCACTCGGGGTGGAGACCGCTTCGTTGACTAACGCCATCGCCACTCCCCTCTCACCGCTCGATTCCCGGGATCCACGGACGATCACCTTCTATTTCGAAACGAATTTTGAAGTAACCGGGCAACAAAAGCGCGACACCACCCGCCTTGAACTGACTCATCAGATTGATGATGGCGCGATCTTCTACCTCAACGGAACCGAGATCGAGCGCTACCAGGTCGGTGATGAACCAATCACCGCATCTTCCACCGCGAGTGACACCACGGGAGACGCTACAGTGATTACCACCCTTCTGCCCACTTCCACCCTCGCCGCCCTGCAGGAGGGCTCCAACCGTCTTTCCGTAGAGGTCCACCAGACCAGCGCAGGCAGCTCGGATATCGTGATGGGAATGCAGCTGATTGCCACTCAGGAAGGCCTGCCCGTGCGGCGCTCCAATGAACAATGGATCGAGCTCTACAACAGGGGAGCGGAAGCTGTAAACCTCGACGGCTGGGAGTTTAACGACGGCATCTCCTTTGAGTTTCCCCCGGACACCATCCTTCCCGCGGGGGAATTCCTCGTGGTGGCCCGTGAGGCCGCCTCCCTCGCCGCCAAATATCCGGACATCACCATCGCCGGAAGCTGGAATGGCAATCTTTCGCGTAAGGGAGAGAGAATCTCCCTCATTGATGGCAGCCGGAATATTGCCGATGAGGTCCGTTACTCCGATGGTGGACGCTGGCCGGGACGTGCCGACGCGGCTGGTTCAAGCCTTGAGCTGCGTGATCCCCATGCAGACAACAGTTCCCCGGAGGCCTGGGCCTCCAGCATCGAGGATGCACCCTGGCAGGAAATCACCTACCTGGGGCGCGGCAGCTTTACTCCCAGCAACGACCCGACCCAGTATCATGAGATGATCTTCGGACTTCTCGATGCGGGAGAGTTTCTCATCGATGACATCAGCGTCATTGAATCTCCGGGCGGAACGGCTCGCGAACTCATCCAGAATGGAACCTTTCCCCGTGACTTCTCCACCTGGCGTATGCGTGGCAACCATCGGCATGCCCGGGTCGTGCCCGATCCCGATAACCCCGCCAACAAGGTTCTTCACGTCCGGGCCACGGGAGCCATGGAACACATGCACAACCACGCCGAAACCACCCTCAAGGCAGGTGGGAGCTTTGTCAGCCTGAGCAATTCCCAGATCTACCAGATCAGTTTCCGTGCACGATGGATCAGCGGCAGCAACCAGCTCAACACCCGTCTCTACTTCAATCGCATGCCCCGCACGCACTTGCTGGAGGCACCTCTTGATTGCGGTACACCCGGAGCGCCCAATTCCCGGATTACTGACAATGCGGGCCCCACCTACACGAATCTCCGGCACTCCCCCGCTGTCCCCCGGGCCAATCAATCGGCCTCTGTCGAGGCCGCCATTTCAGACCCCGACGGTATCGCCTCGGTAACCCTCTTCTACTCCGTCAATGGCGGCTCCTTCAGAAGTACTGCGATGAGAGCTCAGGGCAATGGATCCTACCGCGGAACCGTTCCCCGCCAATCGGGCGGGCGTAAGGTGCAATTCTATCTCGTAGCCGAGGACACTCTTGGCGCCACCCAGTTCATTCCGGCCGGCGGCCCGGACGCACGGGCCCTCATCCCCTGGGACGATGGGCAGGCAAATCTCGACTTCGGCAACTGCCAGCCAAACAACTTCCGCATCGTCATGACTACCGACGACACCGCCTTCATGCACAATGTCACCGAGGTGATGAGCAACGATCGACTGGGATGCACGATCATCTACAACGAGAAGGATATCTACTATGACTGCGGAGTACGCCTCAAGGGCAGCCAGCGCGGTCGCGCGAAGGATGTCCGGGTTGGATTCACGGTAGGCTTCCCCGACAACCAGCCTTTCCTCGGCGCGCACGAAACGGTGGCGGTGGACCGCTCCGGGGCAGGCGATCAATTCAGCCAGAAGGAGATGCTGGTCAAACACATCATAAACCGGGCCGGCGGCATTCCCTGCATGCAGGACGACCTGATCCGGGTCATTGCTCCCCGTTCAAATCACACCGGCTCCGCCATCCTTCTCAAATCCCGCTTCGACGGCGAATGGCTCGAGAACCAGTTCCCTGGCGGTGCAGACGGGACTCTCTTTGAGTATGAGCTCATCTACTATCCTACCAGCACCACCGGTGGACCGGAGGGCCTTAAGCGCCCCAACCCTGACAGCGTGCGCGGCGTTGCCATGCGTCCCACCGGGGGGCGGCGTGATAAGGAGAACTACCGCTACCATTGGCAAATCGACAACAACAGGGATACCGATGACTACGATGGAATCATAAATGCTCTCAACACCCTGAGCCTGAACGGAACGTCCTTCCGCGACGCATCTTACCGCGACCTCGACGTGGACCAGTGGCTCCGCGCCTTCGCCGCACAGGTCCTCTGTGGAATTGGGGACAACTACAGCAGCGGATCGCAGCACAATGCCCTCTTCTATGTCCGCCCCACTGACAACCGGGTGATGTACTTCCCCTGGGACATGGACTTCAGTTTCAACCGCGGATCCACCAGCGGCCTGACCCCTAACGGCGACCTGTCCAAGCTCCTCTCCGCGAGCCCTGCCAACGAACGCGCCTACTACGGCCATATCAAGGATATCATTGATACCGCTTTCAACAGCAGGTACCTCACTCGGTGGACCAATCACTATTCCTGTTTCCTGCCTTCTGAGAACCTGGGAAACCATCTTAGCTACATCATCAGTCGCCGGAATCACGCCCTCAACGCAATCAACAGCGCAGTCTCCCAGACACCTTTCCGCATCACTACTTCAGGTGGATCCACCACCAATCAATCCTTCATCGCCCTCCGGGGCGACGCCTGGGTCGACGTCCGGGAGATCCGCCTCGCTGGTGCAACCGGGCCCCTCTCTGTCACCTGGATCGATGACAACAGCTGGGAAGTCAATGTCCCGGTCAACCCTGGCCCCAATGCAATCACCCTCCAGGCCATCGGTTTTCGTGAAAACGTCCTGAGTGAGCGGACCGTAAACGTCACCGGGACCAGCGCCCTCGTCCCCGCAACTTCCGCTACCCTCGCGATCTCCGAGATAATGTATCACCCCGGAGCCCCCACCAGCACCGAAATGCAGGCTGGCTTCACCGATCAGGACGACTTCGAATTCATCGAGATCGCCAATCTCAGCGAAACCCTGACAATCGACCTGACCGGACTCCGCTTTACTGACGGCATCGACTACCAGTTCCCGGAATCCACCCTCGCACCAGGCGCCCGGGGCCTTCTTGTCGGACGGGAAGCCGGCTTCACCGAGCGTTACGGGAGCGGACAACCAGTCATCGGGAGCTACCAGAGCGGCGACAGCAACAAGCTTGCGAATCAGGGCGAACATCTTGTCCTCCTTGATGCCTCCGGTACGCCCATCGCTGATTTTACCTGGAGTCATGATCCCCCCTGGCCTACCAGCGCCGATGGACTTGGCTACTCCCTCGTCCTCATGTGCCCCGGCACCAACGATCCCTCCCTGCCAGAAAGTTGGCGGACCAGCACCTTGCCGGGGGGCCATCCCAACGCCAGCGACACCATCGATCTAACGGAGTGGATGAACGCCGGGGATGTCACCGATCTCCTTTCTGATGACGATAACGACGGACTGGCAGCCCTCCTTGAGTTTGCCGGCGGGCAGGATCCTAACCGCCCGGAAACTGCAGGTTTGGTCGCGATCAGCATGGAGAACGATGAAAATCCACACCCGGTCATCTCCTTCCGGCAACGTATTGGCGCCGATGCGATCGACTTCTCAGCGGAAGAATCAACCAATCTCACCAACTGGACCGCAGGTCCCACCTACCTTGGACGTGTGAACAATGGTGATGGCACGAGTTCCGTCCTGTTCCGCGGATCACAACCCGCCTCGGGCGCAGAGACCAGCTACCTGCGGATTGTTGCGAGCGAAAAACCGACCGCTCCCTGAGCCATCTTTCTGAAGCTCGGCTTACCCTCCTCTCTCCCGGAAAATGAAGGGCTCTGCAGAAATTGAGAGCAACTGACCTTACTTTGTCTCTTCAGTTTCTGCTGCCGCCAACCCCGGCCCAATCCCGCGCCTGTCCGAATCAGCCTGGATGAGACGGGTGATTTCCAACGCCACTTCCAGGGCTGCGGCACCCTGCTGCCCCGTCACCGCAGGTTCCTTCTGACCACGCACCGTATCGATGAAGGCCCCGAGTTCCGCCACCAGCGGTTCGGAAGGATCGATCTCCACCTCCGCCTGTTGGATCCCTCCGGACTCGGTCCAGAAGATCTTCCCGTTCTGCTCCTGGTAATCAAGGGAGAGATAGCAGTTTTCCTGGAACACCCGGATCTTGCGCATCCGCTCCGGGCTGATCCGACTGGCCGTGATATTCGCCACACATCCGTTTTCAAATCGTACCCGCGCATTAGCAATATCCTCGTATCGGGTAAGGACCGGCACGCCCACTGCATCGATCTGCGTCACCGGCGAGCGCACCAGGTGGAGAATCACTTCCAGGTCATGGATCATGAGATCAAGCACCACTCCGATATCAAGACTGCGGTTGGGAAAGGGCGACAGCCTGTGGGCCTCTATGAAACGGGGACGATCCAGGCGGTCTTCAAGTTGCTTCAGGATGGGATTGAAGCGTTCAATGTGACCGACCTGCAGCAAGCGCCCGGTCGTCCCCGCTATCCTGAGAAGTTCCTCGGCCTCTGCTTCGTTGCTCGCAATCGGCTTTTCCACCAGGACGTGTGCTCCCAGTTGCATCAAGGCCCCACCCACATCAAGGTGATGCTCGGTAGGAACAGCCACACTCACCGCCTCACAGCGCTCCGCCAGGATCTCCAGGGAATCAACCACCTCGCCCCCGAATTCGGCTGCCACAGCATCGGCCCGGGCCCGGTCCACATCGAAAACAGCCTCCATCTGCACCCCCTCCAGAAGCCCGTAGACCCTGGCATGATTGCGGCCCATCGCCCCCGCCCCCGCAACGCCCGCACGAATTTCCATACCCCTTGATCGCAAAATCAGGGCCTCCCCGCAAGTCCCGCCCCGTCTCGAATCTTGCCAGAATAAAGATTCTAAGGTTTCCTCAGGGTAATTCGTTAATAGAGCAGAATGAGTCTTCACGCCCAACTTAGTCCCGAAGCGGAAGCACGGCTCCAGTCCCAGCGCAGGAACTCCGTCATCACTTCGGTGGTGATCTCCCTCCTCGTCATGGCCCTCGTGATTCTGATCCTCCTCTTCATCCTCCTGCCTAATCTTCTCATCAAGTCCCCGACCATTGTGACTTACCAGGCCGGCGCACCGGAAGAGGACACCATGGACCAGAAAGAGGTGAACCCCCAGGTCCAGCGTAAGCCGTCCGCTCCAAGCTCTTCCCAGGCCAGGGTGATTGCCTCCAGCATTCCCTCTAATCTAGCTGTGCCAGTGCCGGAAACGGAAGCCGAGCCCAATCTCGACTTCGGCAGCGGCGACGACTTCGGCCAGGGCTGGGGGAATGGCGGGGATGGTGGTGGCGGCGGCTTTGGAAACATCCCCACCATCATGCGCAAGCGCTGCTCCCTTGAAGATCGCCTTAATCGCCTCAAGGAGAATGGCGGAAACGAAAGGTGCGAAGAAACCGTGGTCAAGGCCCTGCGTTACTTCAAGAATACCCAGGGAAAAGACGGCTCCTGGGGCGGCGGGACCAAGGTGGCCTACACCGGCCTCGTGCTGCTTGCCTACCTCGGGCACTGCGAAACACCCCTATCCGAGGAATTTGGCGTCACCGTACAGAGTGCGATCACCTTCCTGGTCGATAACTGCCAGAAGAACAAGGGCCGTCTGGCCTCCAACCCACAGGACAAGCACTGGTGCTACTCCCACGCCATCGCGGCCTATGCCATCGCGGAAGCTTACACCTTCTGCAAACAACTGAATATCCCTCTTCCCGGCTTGGAGGAGAGCGTGCAGATGAGCATCCAGTGGATCATCGACAACCAGAACAAATCCGGCGGCTGGGAATACTCCTACGAAGAAGCCGGTGGCCGCGGCGGGGACCTGTCCATCACCGCCTGGCAACTCCAGGCTCTCAAGGCAGGAAAACACACCGGGCTGGATTTCCGTAACATGAGCCGCTGTATCCGCGATGCCCTCAAATACTGCGAAGGCTGCCAGGCCGCGGACGGAGGATTCGGCTACTCCGGCACCAGCGCCCTCGGCGACGGGCATTCCACCCTCGTGGGTGCGGGCACGCTCTGCTTCCAGCAACACAAGGGCGCAGCCAATTCCAACGCGCGCAAGGGCATCAGGTATATCGACAAGAAATCCCAGTTTGATTACAAGACTGGTCCCTGCAATCTCTACGAGCACTACTATTCCAGTCAGGCTGCAATGAACAATGGCGGCAAGAGCTGGGTAAAGTACAACGAGATGTTCCGGGACCAACTCCTCGATTCGCAGAACGACGACGGCTCCTGGCCCGCTCCTCCCAAACCTGGCCCCGCAGCCCGTAACGACCCTGTTTACGTCACCGCTCTTGCCACCCTCATGCTGGAGGTCTACTACCGCTTCCTCCCCGGCACGGCAGCTGGCAAGTAAGACGGTCCCGCGAGTCTTTCCACCCCGTCCTTCCCCGACCCACGGAATGCCTCCAGATTCCCAGAGCAGAAGGGCGCGCCTTCACGGTTCTGCTTGAGTCCCGAGGGGAGAGGTGCTTTGTATCTCTATGCCTCGATCTTTTGCCTTCGCCATCTTCATGGCGGCTGCGCTCTTCCCGAACGCTCTGACCGCAGCAGGGAAGAAATTACCTGACTTGAGGGTCAGCTTCCATCTCCAGGCCGACCCGGGCGATCGCCAGGTGTTTAAGCAACTGGCCGCAGGCAGGGAGGTCCTGTTCCACAAGTCCGCGGCAATCAGCACGAAGAATATCGTGGCATTCCGTTCCTTTCCATCCGACGACGGGAATTCCTATGGCGTCGTCTTTCAGCTCAACAAGACAGGATCCAGCAGGCTCCGCACCATGAGCACCGCCCACCAGGACAAGCTCCTTCTTGCGGTAGTCAATGGACAGGTCCGCGACGCGGTCCTGATCGACAGACCGATCAATGACGGCCTCATCGTTATCTGGAAGCGGGTTTCGCTTGCTGAGGTCAAGCTTGCTGACCAGCATGTCCCACGTATCGGCGAAGATCCCAAGGCTTGGAAAAAGAGAATCAAAAAGTAGCAGTGACTCACTCCTGTTTCCGCGGCGGCCTTCTCATTGCGCTTGCCCTCGCGCTTTCCCCCCTCTGTCCGGGGCAGACTCTCAAACTCCAGTTTCCCACCGGCAACCGGGCCCTTCTCGATAATAACCCTGAGAAGTTCTACATGTACGTCTATCGCACCTTTGAGGGCGAGACGAGCAAACCCTGGCAGGGCGGCAGTTATGGATTTGTCCGTAATCTCCGACGCACTCAGCAGGGAACAATACCCACCCGCTTCCACGAGGGCATCGATATCCGCCCGCTCAAGCGCGACTCTGCCGGACGCCCACTCGATGACGTGAAGGCCATCGCCCTCGGCCGCGTTGTCTACGTTCAGAAAAGTGCCGGCGGGAGCAACTATGGCAAATACGTGGTGATCGAACACGACTGGGGTGATGGCCCGCTCCTGAGCCTCTATGCTCACCTTGCCAGCGCCGCGGTAGAAGAAGGACAGCGGATCCCTGCCGGGCATGTGATAGGGCGCATGGGTTACACCGGTGCCGGCCTCAACCGGGAACGGGCCCACGTCCACCTTGAGTTGAACATCCTCCTCTCCCTTCAGTTTGACGCCTGGCACAAAATGAAGTTCTCCACTCCGAACAAGCACGGCATCCACAACGGCATGAACCTTGCGGGACTCGATATCGCCAACCTGCTGCTGATCAACCAGCGCGATCCCAGCATTACTCTCCCCCAGTTCCTCACACGCACACCCATATACTATAAGGTCACCTGCCCACGCCGCGGCAAACTTGAATTGGCTGATCGCTATCCGTGGATCCGGCGGGGCGCCCATCATAGGCCCAGTCCCTCCTGGGAAATCTCCTTTAGCTCCGCTGGTTTCCCACTCGCTATCGCACCCAGTCACCGCGAAGTCTCCAAGCCTCTCATCACTTACGTCCGTACCACCCAGTCCCGCCACGAATACTTCACCTTGTCCCGTGTCACCGGCACCGGACGTCGTGCCTCCCTTACCCGCAGCGGCCTGCAGCACCTCTCCCTCATTACCGGAGAATTTGCCAAGCAGTAGTAGATGCGGACCCGGGACTGCACCCTGCCCTTCTTTATGCTATGGTCCGGCAGGGCCTGCCCCCTGCCAATCCTTCAACACCTGCCGGACCATGTCCCTCGGCCATCTCGAGTCTGTTCCAATCCCAGTCGACTTCTCCGAGTTCGACGAGGTGATCGATGTGCGCACTCCGCTTGAGTTTGAGGAGGACCACTTGCCTGGTGCCCGCAATCTCCCGGTGCTCAATAATGAGCAACGGGTGGAGGTTGGAACCCTCTACAAGGAAAGCCCGTTCAAGGGCCGTAAACTCGGTGCCCACTACGTCAGTGAATCCATCGCCGGACATCTCGCCGGTTCCCTCAGTGAAACCAAGCCCGGCTGGAACCCCCTGATCTACTGCTGGCGTGGCGGGCAACGTTCGACTGCCTTCGCCACTGTCCTCCGTTCGATCGGTTGGCGTGCCAGGACCCTGGAGGGGGGCTACAAGGCCTATCGTCGCTTTGTAATCGAAGGACTCGTCCACAAGCTCTCCGAACCCGAATTGCAGTTTCGTATCATCAGCGGTTTAACCGGCGTAGGGAAAACTCGTCTCCTTGAAGCCCTGCGCAGGGAAGGCACACAGGTCATCGACCTCGAAGCGATGGCTAACCACCGTGGATCCCTCCTCGGATCGCTTGGAAAACAACCCAGCCAACGCCACTTTGAGACCCTCCTGCACACCGCCTTGAGCAAATTAGACCCGTCGCGGCCCATTTTCGCAGAGGCTGAATCCAACCGTATTGGCAGCATCTATCTCCCTCCAGCCCTCTGGAAACAATTCGCCGCTTCACACGTAATCGAACTCACCCTTCCCATCCCGGAACGTGTCCAATTGCTTCTTGAAGAGTATCGGCACTTCCTGCAGGAACCAGAATCTCTCTCCAGCCTTCTGGATCTTCTGCGCAAGCTGCGTGGTCATGCCCAGATCTCGGACTGGCAGACCCAGATTGCGAACGGCGACTGGTCTGATTTTGTCGCCTCTCTCCTGGAGAAGCATTACGATCTCTGCTACCGTCGACCCGGCTCTCCGGATTCCAACTATCAGGCTCCTGCAGAACAGCTCGCCCTGCCGGATTACTCCATGGAAAGCTATCACGAGGCAGCCCGTCAGCTAAGGGCATCAGAAGCTGCTTTCTCTTCATGACGCCGCTTTTTGACGCGCACAATCACCTCCAGGACGAACGGCTTCTACATAGATTGCCCGAACTTCTCCCATCTATCCGGGATGCCCGGATCAGGCACTGCATCGTCAACGGCACTTGTCAGGACGACTGGCCCCACGTGATGACACTGGCTCGCCGTTACCCGGGCCTGGTACAACCCTCGCTGGGCCTTCACCCCTGGAAAATTGCCAGCCGCAGTCAGGATTGGCTGGAAAAGCTGAAGTGCTTCCTTTCCCTGCACTCCGGAACAGTTTTCCTTGGAGAATGTGGCCTTGACCGCTGGATGAAGAACCCACAGTTCGAGGATCAAAGGGAGATTTTCACGCTTCAACTCGCACTGGCTGCAGAACACGACCTGCCCCTCTCGATCCACTGTCTTCAGGCCTGGGGGCCCCTCATCGAGATCCTCCGCGCCAACCAAGGCCCCGCCCGCGGCTTTCTCCTTCATTCCTACACCGGTTCGGCAGAACTAGTCCCTGAACTCACGGAGCTCGGTGCGCGATTCTCCTTTTCAGGCTATTTCCTCCGGGAGCACAAGGAAAAGACCCGGGCGGCCTTCCGTCAGGTCCCGCTCGACCGTCTCCTCGTGGAAACCGATGCCCCCGACATGCTCCCTCCGGACCAGCATATCGAATTCATCCTCCGCGACTGCGAAGGACACCCCCTCAATCATCCTGCCAATCTTCCCCACGTCGTCAGGGGCCTGGCTCACATTCTGGGCCAGGATGAACCAGATCTCCGCGTGCTCCTCGCCGACAACTTTCGACAATTTTTTGGACTGGAATCCCTCTGAAGTGGAGACTTAGGGCATTGAATACTTACGGGGTTTTCGATAGAATTGAATCGCAAATATTGTAGGCTCTCCAGCATGGCACTCCTTCAACGATTTTCCCTTCTCGCCCTCCCACTTGCCCTCATCGCTCCCCTCATGGGCCAGCAGGGTGACCGGAGGGGCCACAACATGACCAGTTTTGTCCCTGAGGATGTGATTCCACCAGCGCCTTTCCTCAAGGTTGAGGACGCCCTCAAATCCTTTCAACTCGCTCCTGGCTTCGTCATTGAAGAGGTAGCATCCGAGCCGCTGGTCGACATGCCTTGCACGCTTAAGTTCGACGGCGACGGACAGATGTGGATCTGTGAACTAGTCGGATATATGCCCGATGTGGACGGCAAGGGTGAAGACATCCCCCAGGGACGCATCGTAATCCTGGCAGACAGCGACAACGACGGCAAGGTGGACAAACGTACAATCTTCCTCGAGAAACTCCTTCTCCCGCGCAGTCTCTATCTCCTCGATGACGGCATCCTCTGGGCCAACCAGGAAAGCCTGTTCTTCCAGGGCCGTGACGGGAACAAACCCGTTGGCAAGCGACTGGTGATCGATAAGGACTACGCCCGGGGAGGCAACGTGGAGCACAAGGCCAACAGCCTCGTTCTCGGACTCGACAACTGGATCTACAACGCCAAATCCGACCGGCGCTACAAGAAGATCCAGGACAAGTGGATCATGGAAAAAACCCATTTCCGTGGACAATGGGGTATCGACCGCGACGATTACGGCCGCCTCTTCCACAATAGCAATAGCACCCTTCTTGTCGGGGATTACACCTTCCCCAATATAGCTTACGGGAACACCAACTCTAAGATGAAAGCGGGGATCTCGGCACGTATCAGCAGCAACCGGGTCTGGCCCATCCGCGTCACCCCGGGGGTGAACCGAGGCTACCAGCGTAACACCGTTTCTCCCGAAAACTTCAAGCTCATTAATGCCACTGGCGCATCCGGCCTCACGGTCTTCCGCAGTCACGGCCTTGGCAAGGAACTCTATGGAACCGCCTTTGTCACCGAAGCCACCGGTCATCTGGTCAAGGCTATCAACTACAAGGACGGAGACGGAAAACTAATCGGCGAGCACACTTTCGGGGAAAAGGAATTCCTCGCTTCCACTGACGAGCGCTTTCGTCCGGTCAATGTCTACACTGCTCCCGATAACTCCCTCTACATCCTCGACATGTATCACGGGATTATTCAGCACCGCACCTACGTCACCTCCTACCTTCGCAAGCAGATCCTGAGTCGCGGCCTAGACAAACCCGGCAAGGGACATGGCCGGATCTACCGTGTCCGGCACAAAACCCAGGACCGGGGACCCACGCCCAGGCTCAAAAAGCTCTCCCCGGACGAACTGATCCCCTATCTTGCCCATCCCAACGGATGGTGGCGGGACACTGCCCAACGCCTCATCGTCGAGCGCGGCAGTGAAACGAGCAAGACCCCTCTTGAGACTATCCTGCAAGGCGACAAGCCTCTCGCCCGCCTGCATGCCCTCTGGTGCCTTGAAGGCCTTGGCCTCCTCAACGCTGAACACGTTGCCAAGTCTCTCAAGTCCGGTGACGAGAAGCTTGCCTCCTCTGCTCTGATGGCAGGGCTCTCACTCAGCCAACGTGATAAGAATTCCCTCCTCCCTGCTCTTGCTGCCTTCAAGGCCGGGCGTGAGTCCTCCATCTACAAGGCTCGACTCCTTGCCCAGACCGGCACCCCCCAGTCCCTCGATGCCCTGGTAGCGGAACTCAAGCTCAACGGAAAAAATACCCTCGTGCGGGAAGCTGCCTTCACTGGCCTCAAGGACCGGGAAGCGGTCTTTTTGGGTGTGAATAATGGTCGCTACAATGATGGCGGTCTCGACAAGTGGCTGCAGGAAGCTCTGCACAAGAACGCGAGGAAGATCACCCCACCCACCATCAAAGGCGAACACCTCGCTTCTTTCCAGCGTGGCGAAAAACTCTATATGGGACGAGCCGCCTGCATCGGCTGCCACGGCGCTGATGGCACTGGACTTCCCAATCTGGGCCCGCCACTCGATGAATCCGACTGGGTCAATGGGGATACCAAACGACTTGCCAAGGTCCTCCTGCACGGTCTGCAGGGCCCGATCACGGTTTCCGGAAAGCGCTATACGCTCCCAGCCGCCATGCCAGGCCTCTCCATGAACCCGACTATCTCGGACAAGGATATCGCCGATATCCTCACCTTCGTCCGTCATGCCTGGAGCAATCGTTCCGGGCCGGTGAAGGAATCCTTCATCCAGGAGTCCCGCGAGAATACCAAGAAACAGGGTGGGGTTCCATATACCGAGGCAACCCTGAATTAGAAGCACGGGACCTCTTCCAGAAGAATTACCAGCACCAACCTGGATACTCCCTGCCTATTCGGCCCACTGCCCCGCCTGCCGGAACTTCCCATAACGCGCTTCCAGCATTTCCTCTTCGGATAAGTCCTCCAGCTCATCCAGATGCCTGACCAGCGCAGCCTTGAGATTGTTGGCCGCCGCTCGGACATCATGATGCGCTCCCCCCATCGGCTCGGGCACCACCTCATCAATCAGGTTCATTCCCGCAAGATCCTCTGCCGTCAACTTCATCGCCTCTGCCGCCTCCGGCGCATGCTTGCGGTGCTTCCAGAGAATAGCGGCACAACCTTCCGGGCTGATCACTGAATAGTAGGCATTCTCCAGCATGAGAATGCGGTCGGCCACCCCGATCCCGAGAGCACCTCCTGATCCCCCTTCACCTAACACTACCGCCACGATGGGCGTCCTCAGGTCCATCATATCCCGCAGATTCCGTGCAATTGCCTCCGCGATATTGCGCTCCTCTGCCCCGATCCCCGGGAATGCCCCGGGTGTGTCGATCAACGCGATGACAGGAATCCTGAACTTCTCGGCCAGTTTCATGAGGCGCAGGGCCTTGCGATAACCCTCGGGGTGCGCACTTCCGAAATTCCGCTCCAGGTTCTCCTTTGTATTCCGGCCTTTCTGGTGCCCGATTACCACGCAGCGACGCCCTTCAAGGAGGGCGAATCCACCTGGCATGGCCTGGTCATCTCCTACCAGACGATCCCCATGCAACTCACAGAAATCATCGAAGGCGTCGCTGAGATAATCGAGCATGAAAGGACGGCTAACGTGTCTCGCAATCTGCACACGTTGCCATGGTGTCAGGTTTTCGTAAATGCGCTCCCGCACCTCCGCCAGTTTTTCCTCCAGAGTTGCGATTTCCTTACTGAGATCGATATCCTGTGAACGCGCCTTCTCGCGCATATCCTCCAATTCGCCTTCGAGTTCCGCTATGGGTTTCTCGAAATCAAGAGGTTGGGGGCGCCCACTACTGTCGTTCATTGGACACATCCTACTCGTTACCGAACCGAACTTCCACCTCGTTCCCGACCCTCAGGAGAAGAGCCAACTCCTCCATATCGGCTTCCGAGAGGAAAAAGCCCCTTCCCGCATCCTCCTCTTCCGCCACCCCACCCTGGCGCAACTGCAAACCCCGGTGATCGAGAATGAGCACCTTTCTGGCAGTCCGGTAACTCTCGAACTTCACTGGAGAAACACGTCGCCCGTCTTCCAGGAGACCGATTTTCTGGCCAATCCTGGATCTCAGCCCTCCTCGCGAATCCCGCGCCCTGGCGTGGAGCAGATTATAGGATTTCAGGAGGCGCCCCTCCTTGTACAAGCTCAGAAGCTTACGGGCCACATCTATCTTGATGTTGAATCTCAGCGGCAGCAGCACCAGCTCATCTCCGGGGTAGAGCTTGTCCATCCTCTGCAGGCCATTCATATGCATGATACAATCCAGGGTTGTCTCATGCCTGACCGCAATCCTGGTAAAATTATCTCCGGGTTTCACCTCATACATCGTCTTACCCTCCATAATTTCGGTGGAAAGCAGATCATCGAGATTCAACTCTCCCAGAATCCGACGGGCCTCGCCCGCCGAAGTCGACGACGGGTAAACCCCAACCAGAAACTCCAGTTTCTCACGCGCTTTTTCAAATTGTCCAGTTGCCAACAACTCCCTTGCCCGTTCAAACGCAATCTCTCCCGGTTTAACTAATGGAATATTTTCGAGAGACTCCGGGGTTTCTTCCCTCAACTGCGGCACAGCGGTCTCTTCCTTCAGTTTCTCAACCAGCACGACCGTCGCGCCCAGGACTCCCAGCACTAGTAAGGCGGCAAGAACCTTGATGATAGCCATCATAACCTGCAGCGCTCTAATGTCCCGGGATCCCATTCACAGGACCATCTCCATCTTCATTATTCGGCGAACTCATCTGGCATGACGCTAGAGCAATCCCTTGCGCTTGAAATCGAACGCGTTGATCTCAGAACTCTTGTCTACAATCTCAAAGATAAAGCGCAGGAGGCTGATCTCCCAGGCATCGTCCACTCCTTCAATCACAACCTGCATCGGGTTGCCCGTCCGACGAGCATCATCAAGCACTCGCTCCCGGACCGCCTCCAGAGAGTCGTGCAACAACTCTTCCCGGACTTCTCCCCGCTTGAACTGATAATTGAGGAAGGCGATCTTCGCGCCGTGCTCCTGGAGCCATTGATGAAACCTCTCCGCATCGTCACCAAAACCCTCAAACTCAATACCACTATAAGCCTCGGGCTTGATGATAGTTGGCTGGTTAGCCTCCACCTCCCCGCTTCGGATGCGGACCTGCCCTACCGAGTCCATCAACTCGCTCAGAAGAAGGAACTCGAAACGCGTATTCCCAAACGTGTCGATCCGGCGGTCCGGCTCATACAACACGCTGGTCGTTTCCAGCGCATACTGAATATCATCGGGGGAATACATTCTCCGCCCCTATCATCGCCTACCAACCCCCCCCTGACAACGAAAAGGGCAGGCCCTTCCAGACCCACCCCATGTCCTAGATAGGAAGCGCAAACTTATTCAGGACGAAGATTTATCAACGTAATCGATAATCGCCCCGACCGTGGTCAGATTCTCGGCCTGATCGTCAGGCACCTCGACTCCGAACTCCTCTTCGACAGCCATCACTAATTCCACCGCATCGAGGGAATCGGCGCCCAGGTCCTCAACCACTTTCGCTTCCCTTGTCACCTGATCGGCGTTCACTCCGAGTTGTTCCACAATGATGCCCTTGACCTTCTCTTCACTTGATTCTGACATGTATCCGTCGCAATTGGTTACTTGGTTCTGGCTTTAGCCCCCCTTGACGCGCTTGGCAACTCTGAAAATCTACTCCTTTAGACGATCCTCCTCTGCTGCTTCTTCCCCTCCGGGCTTCTCTGGATCTTCCCCCTCATCCTCTTCCAGTTCGATCAACTCACCCTTGAAATTATCTAGAATGCGCTGGAAGAGGGCTTCCGCAGGGGCCCCTTCCTCCTGCTTGAATTGCCCATAGACCATGCCGTCCACCTTGGATTTCGTCGCGCTCTCCTCCGAAGATCCATCCTCCCGATAATAAAGGTAAGCCAGCCCCTTGGTTCCCCACTTCCGCACATCAATCCTGCAAATCGAACTGAAGAGGATCCTTTTACCGTCCGGTGCATAGTAGGCCTCCCCGTCTACTTTCATCGTACGCCGAGAAGTCCGGACGAGGAAAAATCCCGTGATCAACAGGAGAACTCCGCTTCCGATTCCGTAATAAAGCTGTTCCTGAATCTTGGCCGCTTCATAACTCTTCTTAGGAATGGAGGAGCTCCAGCCTCGCTCATCAGTGTAACTCACCCACAAGGGAGGTGTCATTTTACTCTCTTCCTGCTGAGCCTGCTTATAACCTGCATAGTCGTGCAGGATAGCCGGCCACCGGGTGGAGGAATCTACTCCTGGCGGCAGTATGCCTTCACCATCGGGAAAGCCTGTCACCTGCGCCTGCGCAAATGCCTCCCAGTCCTCCGCTGTGGCTTTCCTGTCCTCGTGTTCGACAAACTTCTTCTCAGCTTCCTCAAAGGCCTTGTAGGTGTAGTAGACCTCGTTCTTCTTAGGCCAACCAACCTTCCAGTCCTTCAAAAACAGTACCAGAAACACGCCGAACATCAGCACCATGGCCCCGGCCCTGAGATAGAACCACTTTGTGGGTCGGCATTCAATGGTCTCCACTTCGCTCATGGCCTCTACGAAAGTGCCGCTCCCACCCCACTTGATCAAGCGCTCAATCAATCGCCCCGCGAATTTTCACGAGATTCTCCTCCCCTCTCCCCTCTCTCCATCGCTATCGAAAGGAGCTGCTCCACCTACCATCCCCTGCCCCGTTACAGGATGCACGCCAGAACCCGGAGCAGGGAAAAACCCGGAACCCCTCCCGTTTTCCCCTTTGACATTCTGCTCCGCAAATCCGACCTCTCTTGTTCGTGAGCTTCGCTGCCTGCTTCGCAGACCGGGATCGACCGCATTCTCCACTCCTGCGGCGGTTTGAGACCCTTCTGGAGCCTCTCCCCCCAACTGAACTGGAGGCCCTGGCACGAAAAAGCTCTGCTCTCTCCCGGCGGCAATTCGGCCACACGATGCGCCTTTTTGCACCCCTCTATCTCTCCAACGAATGTGTGAATAACTGCAGCTACTGCGGGTTCTCACGCGATAATCCTATTCTACGCACAACACTCACCCTCAAGCAGGTCGCTGACGAAGCCGGGCATCTCCATGCCTTGGGTTTCCGAAACCTCCTCCTCGTGGCCGGTGAGCATCCTAAGTTCGTTTCGGATGGTTACCTGCAGGAGTGTCTGCGACTCCTCGCCCCCTCTATCCCCACCCTTGGGATCGAGGTCGGCCCCATGGAGGACGAACAATATGCGGAACTAGTCACCTGCGGGGCGGAAGGACTAGTCGTTTACCAGGAAACCTATCACCGCGAAACGTATGAAGAGCTCCACACCGCCGGCCCCAAGAAAAAGTTCGATTGGCGCCTGGACTGCCCCGAGCGAGCCTATGCCGGAGGCTTTCGTCGAATTGGAATCGGCGCCCTCTTCGGACTCGCCGACTGGCGTACCGAGGCCCTCTCACTCGCCGCCCACCTCGAATACCTCTACAGGCACTGCTGGAAGGCACAGTTCACCATCTCCTTCCCCCGGCTCCGGCCCCACGCTGGAAATCACCGCCACCAGACCGACCCCGAACTCATGTTCAACGATCGCCAACTTGTTCAGCTAATCTGCGCCTTTCGCCTTACCTTTCCCCGGGTTGGCATCGTTCTTTCCACCCGCGAGCCGGCCACCCTCCGCGACCGCCTCTTCCCTCTCGGTGTCACGCACGTCTCCGCCGGCTCTCACACCGAGCCGGGTGGTTATACCGGGGCAGGCAGAGACGACCTCCACCGTACAATCAAGGGACGACGAATCGAAATCGATCACGCAGAACACGCAACTGGTTGCTCCCACACCCGGGCAACCCCGCAATTTGAGATCGACGACGACCGTTCAGCCGAAACTGTCGCTGCTCAACTCCGCAGCCAAGGATTCGATCCCGTCTGGAAAGACTGGGACAGTGAAATCCTCACACCAGCCCCTGCCTGACCTTTCCCTTCCACGATGCAGATCATCCTTAATGGCACGGCCCACACAGTTGACAGTGGCTCCACCGTTGGCGACCTCCTCAATGCTCTGAACCTAGCGCACAGACCGGTGGTGACAGAACTGGACGGTCGGGCCCTCTCCCGTAGCGATCATGCCTCAACCGCCCTTTCCGAGGGGGCCAAGGTAGAAATCATCGTCCTCGCCGCCGGCGGATAGTCCCATATCACTGGAACTCCTCCTTCCTTTTGCTGGCGTTACACGGTTAGGGGGAACCAGCATCCCGGATTCCGCCCCCTCTTCACGCCTCCCTGCCGGTTCGCCACTTCTCCACACCCCCTAACAGGTCCTTGACCGAGTTCACCGCTGCATTCTTCTCCGGATTTTCCAGGGATTCAGCCAGGGCAAGCCATTCCCAATGCAGGGAATCATAGTTTGTCAGACCAAGCAGAAACTCGTGTCCCGGGAAAAAACTCTCTTCTCTCACCTGCTCCTCGGCCTTCACCAAGCACCCCGCCAGTTTCGCCGATCGTTCGTAGTCCTGCAGGTCCTCTGCCATCAACATCCCTGCCAATAGACAAAAGGGATACTCCTGCACCACCCATCCGCTCGGCGCACGGTAATCCTCCATCTCCTTTGCGAGGGCCGGAAATACGTCCACTAAAATGGCCGTTAACCCACGGTCAGAAATCGCCCGCGCGCACTGCACGAGGGAGCAGCAGACATAATTCACGATCACCACCGGATCGAGCCCCGGTTCCTTGAGTAAAAACTTCGCGGCCACCGCCCCACAAAATAATTTGAAGCGAACGAAACGGCCCTCCTGAGAGGCTTTCTCCGGACTTCCCCGTTGAGCAACCCCGAATACCTCAAACCACTCAGGATCGACCACTTCGGGGATCTCCTGCCGGGAACGTACCCCGCTGCACAAGTCTGCACAACTCCTGTCGCCCGGGTCCGCTGGACAGAAGACCCGGAAGTCCTCATCTCTCACTTCGCCACACGCGAACTCAAAGAGATCATCAAACCGGGACTTCACTGCACTACGATTCTGAAATTTCTCTCCGGGAGGGGAAGGCTTATCTGATCTCCCTCTCCACTATCAACTGTTCCCCGGGCTAAGATTCGACAATATCTGCTCCCACCAGTTTTTCCCCCGTTCCTCCGGGGCCAGGACCCGTAGCTTCTCGGCCATAGCCTTGAACTCTACCCGTCTGGAACGGCCCCACAATTCGCCGTCTACCTCCACCGGAACTTCCCGGTCACACTCCACCGTAAGACCGGAAGTCTGATAATATTCCACCGCCTTGCCATCAGCTTCAAACCCTCCTCGCGCCACCGTCCCCAGAGACCCCAGAGCCGCCTTGTAACCCGCCTCCTTATAAACCAGAACATCAAGAAGATCGTCTGCGTTATCTGCCTTCCCGAACAGGCGCAACTGGCCTCCATAAAGCGCCCCGTTCCCCAGCAGGACACAAGCTCCCTCCGCCACAGCTCCCTCGTCAAAATACACCTTCATTCGTGGAGGCTTGGACCCCAGCACCTTGACCGCCGAGAGAATGTAGGCCAGGGCGCCAAGGCGCCGCTTGGATTCCATCGTGGTCTCTTCAATAACCTGTGCATCAAACCCTACTCCCGCCATCTGCACGAAGGCCGTGCCCTCTGCCTGAAAGAGATCCACTTCCTTCACATGCCCGGCATCGATAACCTCCAGTGCACTCTCCAGGTGTCCGAAAGGGATGTTGAGTTCACGAGCAAAGACATTCATTGTTCCCGTCGGCAGGATCCCCAGCACGGTCTCTGAGCCGCTTAATCCACCCACCACCGCGTTGAGAGTGCCATCCCCGCCTGCCGCTACCACGATACCTTCCCCCTCCTCCGAAAATCGTCGCGCCAGTTCCGCGGACTCCTCCGCGCTATTGGTCGCATAAATCGCAAATCGTGTAGCATGCTCCATCACAAAACGCCGCGCCCGCTGCGCCCGCTCACTACGAGCCCTCGGATTCAGAATCAGGGGATACCTTGGCTCCACGCTCACGCCTCAAATTTCCCACAATCCGGCCCCTTAACCAATTCCCAACTTCTTCCCCATTCAATCACCAGGCTCACCATCACGTAATCAGGGCAGAACCCCCTCCCTATCAAGTCCGGTTCGGCAGGATCCCGAATTGTTCCAGCTCCCCCGACACCTGCGCCATCGGTAGGCCAACCACATTATCAAAGGGCCCCTCAACCTTATCCACCAGCATCTCCCCCTGTTCCTGGATCGCATAGGCCCCCGCCTTGTCCATCACGTTGACACGTTTCATGTAGTCCTTGATGAGGTCTTTTCCGAAATCCCTGAATCTTACCCAGGCCACCTCAAAGAAAACCTGCTCTGCTGTTCCACAGCAAATACAGACACCGGTGCATACTTCGTGTACCCTTCCGGACAAACGCTCCAACATGGATATCGCGTCCTCAATATCATTTGGTTTTCCCATGATTCTTCCTCCCAGTCCCACAAGCGTATCGGCTCCCAGCACAACGGCCTCAGGATATTGTGCCGATACCTCCCTGGCCTTTAATGCCGCATTAGCCATACAAAGCTCCCGAAAAGGATACTTCCCCGGCGGCCACTCCTCCACCTCGGCCGGTTTCACTTTAAAGTCGTACCCGGCTCTGGACAGCAAGTCCTCCCGACGCGGAGATCCGGACGCCAGAATGAATTGCGCCATGTCCTCCTCAGCTCTCAATCAGGAAGATCAGAATAAGCAAAGCCAAGGTCGCCACGCCCACTGAGGCAATCAGGGCCTTGATCGTGACCCCCTTGAGTATCTCCCGTCCACTTGCTCCACCCTCGCGACGAGGATCCGCCTCCACGAACATCCTGCGGATTTCCCCCTCCCCTAACTCCGAACCCGACCTCTTCTGATAAACGCCGGAGACGGGATCACTCTCCGTCGGCGACCCCGGTTGGGTCTCTCCCCCGTCCTCCAAGACCGTTTCCTTCTTCAGTTTCCGAGATACCCCTTCCTCCCCTGTCGCAGGTAGGCGGATGACTTCCTGCTTCCTCTTTCCACTCGGCATCGTGGGCATCTTGAGACGATGAAGAGCCACCTGGCTCCCGCAACTTGGACACGACCCCCGGGTCGCGGTCCGCGACATCATGAACCAAGTCGCACACTTCCAACACTTTACACGCTCAGTCGGGTCAGGTTGAGACTTCATCTCACCCATCGGCCGCACGCGTATACCCATCAGCTCTTTTCTATTTGGCGACTATCAACCTGTCAACGGCAGGGCCTGACACTTATTCACAGTTCATTAACACTCTCTTCACGCCGGATCGAATCGATCCTACGGCGGAGGTTCCAATTACCTCGGGAAGGAAACGCCCGCACCCTCTATACCGCCGTGGTGAAACCTCTGCCATTTCCTTCCGACCTCGAAACATCCAGCCAAGACTTTCATTAACGCAGCAACCCTTGGATTCTCCTTGAGGCTGGCTACCCAGCCCTGGTGATTTCACAAATCAGCCCCTGCCACCTTCGTTCCCGGCGCCCCTCCGGAGGAACACTGGAGCCAGCTGTCGGACTCGAACCGACAACCGCTCGATTACAAGTCGAGAGCTCTACCAATTGAAGCTAAGCTGGCTAACCATGCGGCAAACGGAGTATGGCAAATTACCGGGAAGTCGCAAGTCAGGGGTGGAGACCCCTGCATCCCTGGGCTAGAATGTATTCATGACGATCGGGATACCGAAAGAAGTGAAGATTCAAGAGCATCGAGTGAGCATGATCCCGGCTTCCGCGCGAGAATTAATAAAGCGTGGGCATCGCGTTGTAGTAGAGGCAGGTGCCGGAGCGGCCTCCAGCTATCCCAACTCGGAGTATGAGGCAGCCGGGGCCGAGATTCTTCCCACTGCCGCCGCAGTGTTTGAGGAAGCGGAGCTGATCGTGAAGGTGAAAGAGCCGCAACCTGCTGAAGTGGCTATGCTTGGGGAGAAACACACGCTTTTTACCTACCTTCATCTTGCCGCTGACAAGGCCCTTACAGAGTCCCTCATTGCCAGCGGATGCACCGCAATGGCCTATGAGACCCTTGAGATCGGAGGGCGCCTGCCTCTGCTGGAGCCAATGAGCGAACTGGCTGGCCGGATGGCCGCGATATTCGGTTCCTATCATCTGGCCAACCACCGGGGTGGCCGGGGAATCCTGCTGGGTGGGGTCCCCGGGGTCGCTCCCGGACGCGTCATGGTGATCGGAGGAGGAACCGCAGGAGTCAATGCCGCCCGGGTGGCCACCGGCATCGGCGCTGATGTAACCATCGTCGAGGTTGATGTGGAGCGTATGCGCTTTCTCGATATCACCCTGCAGGAGGCCCACACTCTTTATTCCACTGAAGCCAACATCGCCTCTCTTCTTTCTCGGGTCGACCTCATCATCGGCGCTGTCCTCATTCCCGGAGCTGCCGCACCCAAACTCATTACCCGGGAAATGCTGAAGCAAATGGCCCCGGGAAGCGTCCTCGTGGATATCGCCATCGACCAGGGCGGCTGCGCCGAGACAAGCCGTCCCACTACCCACGACGATCCAACCTATGTCGAAGAGGAGGTCCTCCACTATTGCGTAGCCAACATGCCGGGCGCCTATTCCCGCACGGCCACCCAGGCCCTCAACAACGTCACCACACGGTGGGTCATGCTTTTGGCTGACCAGAAGCTTCCGGATGCCTGCCGTTCTCAACCGGAGTTATTATCGGCAATCAACTGCACAAGGGGAAAACTCACCTGTGCCCCGGTTGGAGAGGCGCACAGCCTCTCGACAGTCGATCCCGCCGAAGCACTCGAGTTACACTAGGGCGCTACATCCTCAACTCCTCCCCTGGAACCCATCGCCTCAGCGGGCATTACATCAGTTCCACTACTGGCGTGGATTTGATTCCGGCGGGACGGACCCAGGTCCCCCCTTCACCCGGAGATGGGGCCAGATCATCAGGGTAGCCAGGAAGATGAGGACTACTCCCACTCCCCCCACCCACCGCGGACCCACCAGTGCGATCATGGGAAACGCTACAAAGGGCGCAATCACTCCACGCACTCCGCAGAGGAAGGTGTGCACACTCATATATTCGGCCACCTGCTCGGCCCTCGCAAACTTGGTGACCCAGAGGCTCCAGGCAATATTACCCCCTGCCCGGCCAATTCCGTGCAGGGAGATTCCAATGCAGAGAGCCCATACGCCATGGCCAAAGAAATAGAACAGGACTCCCCCCATGAAGAAGAGATTCAGGATCATGCGCACCGCAAAGAAATTAACGCGGTCAAAGATAATGCCCCATGCCACCACAGTTAGGAGAACCATGATCTCAGGAAGGGATCCCGTTATGAATGCGATCGCGAATTCAGTGAGATCATACCCATAGGCCGGATTGGACACGTACTCAACGAAGATGGACCAGCAGATCAGGTTGCCAAATCCAAGGATCATCCAGGAAGTCAGCATGGACCGAAAAACGCGGTCGTTCCGCAGGTGTTCAAGGGCTCCGAAAAGCCGCACCTGATTGGATCTCTGGAGATGAACCCGTTCCATGGCCAGGACACACCCGGCCATGAGACAACAGCAGAAGGCATAAATCAGAAGAATCCAGCGGAAATCATCCAGATTATTCTCAAGAACCTTGCCGAAGGCTGCCGCCACGATGAGCGCAGAGGCCTTGCGTACCATGCCTGTGGAAGCAAAGAGACGCCCGCGGGAATGATCCGGATAGTGCTTCCGGTAGATCTGTGACATCAGCGGGATGCTCAGTGTGATGCAGAGCAGCGCCACAACCATGGAAGGCAGAAAGACTTCCATGGACTTCCCCCCTAGAGCTGCCGCCAGAAGCCCTCCTGCCGAAACAAACCAGAGCATAGCCGTCCCCACATTCACCGATATTCCCGTCCTCCGCACCAGTTGGACCGGAAAAAGGCTCAGAAGGAGCCCACAGCTGGAGGCAGCCACCAGAGTGGCTTTCTGCCACGCTTCCGCATGAAAAACACGCACCGCAATCAAAACCACGAAGGTCATCGCCAGCGTTTCCACACACCCCCCTGGCCAGGCCCGGAGATTATCGAGCTGGAACGTTCGCCTCGCTTGGTTTTCAGAGGGAGCGATCGGCATCCGGAAGGTTTCTAAGTGCCCTGAGGACGGGTGGCCAGCAACCAAAAGAAGAGAACTGTCACCAATAGGGCGGCTGCTCCGACGTGCAGCACCTGCACTACGGGCAGAACTCCCACCTGGGAAAGAACAAGGCCCATTACCATGAGAGCTCCCACCAGGATTCCGATGACCTTCTCCAGCCAACCCATTCCGCCGGCCAGAGACTTGTGGGCAAAAACGAGGAAGACCAAGGAGCCTGCCACGATGAGCCAGGAAAAACTGCGGTGTGCCAGATAGACCGCCGAATTTTCGAGGGTAGCAGTCCACTCGGATCGCGCCTCCAATCCCAAGTCTCTGGCGAACTCATCGGTCAATTCCCGCACCTGCGCCCCCATCACTCCTTCGGCTACGGTGAGAACAAAGACGGCGAATCCCACAAACCAGGTCATCCTGGCTCGCGTACCGGAAAGAGCCCGGCGCAGGGGATTATCACCCCCTCCCCATGAAACATAGACCAGGATGCAGAGCAGGAGAATCGCCAGGGCCATGTGAAGGGTAATGACCCCCGGCTTGAGCCCGCTCAGAACCACCCGCCGTCCCAGATCGGCATTTACGAGAACGATCACAAAGGCCGCCACACTCATCCAGCGAACCAACCGTCGCCCAACCCTCTGCCTGAAAGAAGCGATCATGAGAGCCAATGTAAGAAACCCGACCGGCATGGAGCACAAACGGTTGATATACTCCACCCAGGTGTGCATCGGATCAAACTCCTCACGAAGGGACTCGCGGGTAAGCGCTGTCGGATCCCGCCCATGCCGCTCTGCCTTCCGCCGGAATTTTTCCAGGTCAATCCTGTCAAAATCCACCTGCTCCACACTCGTGGGCGGAATAAGTTTGCCCCAGCAGGTCGGCCAATCCGGACAGCCCAGACCCGACCCTGTCACACGCACAATGGCGCCCACAACGAGCAGGAGCAGGACGGAAATGAGGGCGGCCAGGGCCAGCTTCTGAAAGCGCTCCATGGGATTGAGAAAATTGTGGGGCTCTTCCGCAGAATGCCAGCGAAACCGGATACAGTGGTCTTATCCCGGTGTCAAAAGTTCCCCGTTGTCACTACTGCGGGGCTCCCCCTTCAGGGGCCGCTCCATCCGGCAGACCTCCACCCTCCGCCGCCTCCACGGCCTCCTTCAACTCCTTCTCGTCTTCAGCCCGTTCCCCCTTCTCCTTGCTGATGGCCACCGCGATCCAACGGAACTCATAGCTATTCTCAAGAAAGACCTTCAACATCATCATAATTGGCACCGCCAGGAACATTCCAACTGGCCCCCAGACCCAACCCCAGAACATCACTGAGATGATGACGACCAGGGTCGAAAGCCCGAAGCGATGGCCCATCATCATGGGTTCCACAAAATTCCCAAGGAAGGTATTGATCGCAATATAGCCCACCCCCACGGCCAGCGCACTGGGCCACCCCATGAGAACGAGCGCGAGGATGGTGGGAGGAATCCCCGCCACAATCGACCCCATGACGGGAATGTAATTGAGCGCCCAGGCCAGGATTCCCCAGAGAATGAAGAAATCCAGCCCCGCCGCCCAGCAAAGGAAGCCGGCAAGAAATCCAGTTGCCAGGCTCACCATGGTCTTGATCCCCAGGAAACGCTGGATGTCCTTTCCTGCGTAGAGCATCCGCTCAAAATTAGGCCCTCGGGCCTCCGCGATAAGGCTGAGGCGCCTCCCGAACATTCGGGCCTCCGTCAGCATGAACACGGTGAACAGGACTACAATAAAGGCAGCTCCGAGAAAGGCCGAGACCCGTCCGACCACGTTGGTACCCAGATCCACAATATCCTCAACCTTGATGTTGCTGAGCTGGGCGGTGAGATCTTCGGTGACATAGGTACGAACGTTCCTCCTGGCCTCTTCCTCAGGAATGTCAGACCACTTCACAATGTTGGCAACCGCCCAATCCTCCGCCTGTGTCAGCTTCTGGGTACTCTGCACCTGGTACTTGCTCTCCCACTTTTCCTGTAGTTCGCCAATCAGGGTCACCCCGATCAGGACCACGCCGGCGAGAAAGGCGAAATCAACCAGCACGGTGGTAATCACCGCAAAAAAACGCGGCACCTTATGTTTCCTCAACCAAGCCGTGATGGGAAAACTTACCGTGGCGATAAACAATGCCAGAAGAAAGGGCACGAGAAAAGGCCCTGCAGCCTTCAGCCCGGCGATCACGAGCACCAGGCTGGCCAGGATTAGCAAGGTTCGAATCCCTGCATCAATATTTCGTCGTCCAGTCACCTAATTTGTCTACGGAGAATAACCCCCAACTCTGCGCCCTTACTTTATCCCAAGTTCGGCATCTCCTCAAAGAATTCATTTGCCCAAGGTAAACTTTTTCAGGAGCCGTCCCCGGGGTCTGGCGAACCCGGATGGGGTCCCATCCCGGTTTCCCCGGGAATGCGCATCCGCCCCGGACGGATCTCTCCAGAGAGGCTCCGGAACTGCCTAGCACAGTTCTCCGGCCTTCCCCGCAAGGCACCGGCGTACATCGTCATCTGAGGCCCAGACAGGTCGGGCTCAGGGAAGAAGATCGGGAGGGAAGAGGAGTCCAACAGGGAGCAGGATAGAGGCTAGGGTCCAGAAAACCCTTCCCTTTAATGGGATAACCCGACACTAGATCTCCACTGTCAGGCCTTGGATCGCAAAGTAGAGGGTCGACAATCCGTATCCTNTTCCAACCGGGAAGGTGATCGCTACCTCGTGGANCACTCCCGAAAACAGGAACGCCGCGAAAAAGGCTCGGCGTGGACCCAGGACCCCTTTTGCCCGAACGTAAAATGGTCCGTGCCATCATATGCCTGTAGCCGATATTCCATCGCGCGCCCTAGAAATCAGCCGATCCGGTGCTGGCAAGAGGATTTCGAAAAAGAGCCCGCACCGGGAATCCAAAGGTGCGTAATGCAGCGGTCGCCAGAGACAGAGAATTCCCATGCCCAGCACGGTCACTATTGTGTAGGCAGCATGCACCTTGAACACCTGGGCAAGCATGCGCTCCACTCGCGCCCGGTTGACCTTCTAGCTGAGTCTCTTCGGGACAACGCAGTTCGCCACCGCCATAAGGAGCAGTCCGACCCCTGCCAGGCAAATGAGCGATTCCCAATTCATTTCTATTCCTTTTCTTAAGATTTTTGTTCAGCCAAAAATCTTCATCGCGATCTGCATCGCCTTTCCATGGGGCATCCCCGCCACCCTGTCGGACATTTTCGAAGCGAAGCGGACAAACTCCTCAAGCGATTTCATCTGGTCATGAAAGGCGCGCCCTCCTGCGCTTTTCATACCCTTGCTTTCGTCGAGGCAATCCTGGAGAAGATCGAGGGCCGGATCAATTTCACGCCTCTTCCGCTCCTGCACGATCCTCCGGAATATCTCCCACACATCCAGTTCGGCCTCGAAGTACTCCTTCCGCTCTCCCTTTCGAGTCACAATCCGGACCAATCCCCAGTTCACCAGTTCCTTCAGATTTGTGTGGGCGTTTCCCCGGCTGATGGCCAATTCCTCCATCACTCCATCCGTGCTCATGGCCTCCGGGTGCGTCATCAGGAAAGCATGTATTTGCGCCATCGTTCGGTTGATCCCCCACTGCGCGCCCATGATCCCCCACTGGACGACAAATCGCTCCCGAGTCTCCTTCAGTTTGACCGACTCTCCTTTCATATATTTCAGTAAATACAGAAAATTAAGTCTTGGTAAAAGGGAATTCGAGAAATCGCTCAGCCAATCAGCAAAACCCCGATCGTAACCATTCCTACGCCCGGGAAACCTTGATCGGGGGTTAAAAGCTGCCTCAGAGGGTCAGGATTTGCCTGAGAGATCATCATCCCTTTCTTCAGAATCCGGCGAGCAGTCTGACCCGGAGGGGGATGTAGTTCCAACGTTCGAAATGCTCTTCCTCCCTCCCGGCTTCCTCACGAATGCTTCCAGAACGACAATGAGAAATATCCCTGCCAACATTAACCCGATCTCTCCCCAGGCGGATCCCGTACCCAAGTCTGGCAAGTGCCAGTTTTCAAATCCGACGATCTTCTTCACCTCTCCATCGCGAACGAACTTCTGCTCGAGGGTATCCTTCCAGGGCCAGATGAGGACGAGGGACCCCCCCACGAAACCGGTGATGAGTGCCATCGCGATGTCATGCCAGACACGGAAGAGCCAACTCAGAATCCGGACCAGCACCACCAGGCCCGCCACTGCTCCGATCCCGAAGGGAATAAGGATCCTGAGGGCAGCCCCGATTTCACCACTGGTGAGATTGTTGACGGCCTCGATCATGATGAGCTCGTAGTTGCCCATCAGGAGAAGAACGAAAGACCCACTCAGACCCGGCACGATCATGCTGCACATAGCCACCACACCGCTCAAAAGGAGATAGAATACGTCGTCGTTCCCGGAGGCTGGGGTCATGAAGGCCATGGAAACCGCGATTCCCGATCCCGCCAAAATAGCAGTAGCTGGTCCAGCGCCCCAGTGCTTCACCTGCTTACCTACCGCGGGAAGGGACGCCGCGATGAGCCCGAAGAAAAAGGCCCATACCATGACCGGATGATACTTAAAGCCCCACTCCAGGATCCGAGCCATCGTGACAATGCTCACTACTACTCCGATGGCCAGAGTTGCCAGAAAGCGCCCGTCCATGCGCTTCCAGGCCTCCCCTATTCTGAACTTTAAAAGGAGGCCGATGGTAACGCCGTCGCATTTTCTGATTGCCTCAATGAGTCGCTCGTAAATCCCCGTAATGAACGCTATCGTCCCGCCCGATACCCCGGGAATCACATTGGCAGCCCCGATTGCGAACCCCTTCAGGAATCGGAAAATGTCATCCATTATCTCTGTCTCTCATCTCTCACGGATTAGCAAACGCAGACCGCAGAGGGCCTGACCAACACCATCCTACAACTCCAGCAACAAGCTGGCGGGACTCTCCAGGCATTCCTTTATCTTGATGAGGAAGGTCACCGCCTCTTTCCCGTCTACCAGACGGTGATCGTAGCTGAGAGCGAGATACATCATGGGGCGAACCTCGACCTTCCCCTCGACTGCTACGGGACGTTCCTGAATAGTGTGCATGCCCAGAATCCCACTCTGGGGCGGATTGAGAATGGGGGTACTGAGGAGAGATCCGTAGATGCCCCCATTAGAGATGGTGAAAATCCCTCCCTGCAAATCTTCCAGCTGTATCTTCCCATCACGGGCACGCTCAGAATAATCGAGGATATCCTTCTCAATCTCCGGGCATCCCTTCTTGTCACCGTCACGTACCACCGGCACGACTAGTCCCCTGTCGGTCCCCACCGCAATCCCTATGTCATAGAAATGATTCTCGATGATCTCATCCCCGTCAATCCGTCCATTGAGAGATGGAACTTCCTGCAGGGCGTGTACTACTGCCTTCACGAAAAGAGACATGAAGCCCAACTTCACTCCATACTTCTCCATGAAGCTCTCCTGCACGGTCTTGCGCAGCTCTATCACCGCAGACATGTCGACTTCGTTGAAGGTCGTTAAAATGGCCGCCGTCTGTTGGGCATTGACGAGCTGAGTGGCAATCTTTCGTCGTAAGGAGCTCATCCTGCGGCGGGTGATGCGTCCATCCGATACCGGATTGACTTCTTCCCGCCTGAGAGCCTCAGGAGCCACGCTGAAATCCGGCTTAAGCCGAGAGGAAGCCTCCTCTCCAGACAACGAAGAAGAACGCAGGACTGCAGCCGCAGAAGAGGCCGGATCTGTCGCGGGCGAATCATCCTCCTGCCGAGCGGGAGGAACCGTATCAGGAAGGGACGTTGCCTCCGCTTTCTCTTCCTCGGATACGGAAGGCGTCGCCATTGCGGTGGGTAATGCCCCGACCGTCAAAGTTCCTATGACTGCCCCAATCGCGACCTCCATCCCTTCCGGGGACAGGATATCCAGCACTCCGTCTGCTTCCGCATCAAGCTCCGCGGATACCTTGTCAGTTTCGAGAGTGACCAGGGTCTCCCCTTCCCGGACTCCTTCCCCATCACGCTTGTGCCACTGTGCAATGGTAGCCGACGCGATCGACTCACCCGCAGCAGGAACCTTTATGTCGATAACCTCTGGCTTCTCATCGAGGACCGTGAACCCGAAGGGTTCCGATTCATCTCCGGCAGTATCCGCTTCAGAAGAAGCTTCGGGAGACCCTCCCTCTTCAGATTCCCCTGCCACTTTCAGAACCACTGGGGAGTCTGCGGAGTTCATTTCCACCTCTTCTCCAATCTCTGCAATGACCGTTCCGATCGCCACCTCCTCACCTTCCGGCACCATGATTCTGATAATCCCTCCTATCTCCGCCTCCAACTCACTGGAGACCTTATCCGTCTCGATAGTGGCGAGCAACTCTCCCTGGGCGACCGTCTCCCCATCGGCCTTGTGCCATTGGCCAATAGTTGCCGAGTTGATGGACTCGCCAGCGGCGGGAATCTTGACTTCGTGCGCCATGAATGGGGTGGTCGGTAAAGGGAAATAGTTCTTAGACGGAGAAGGCCTTCTCCACGAGCTTCTTCTGTTCCCGCAAGTGCATGGCCTTGGATCCTGCCGCCGGACTGGAGGCCCGGTTGCGACCGGCATAGCGCACGTGGTGCGACCCCACACATTTTTCGAGACGCGGCCAGATATAGGACCAGGCACCCATGTTGAGGGGCTCCTCCTGACACCAGACATATTTGGTGGCCTTTCCAAAGGGCTGAATCGTCTCCTCAACCAGTTCCTGGTGGAATGGATAGAGCTGCTCAACACGAATGATGGCGGCGTTGTTAATCTCCTGATCTTTGCGGTACTGCACCAGATCGTAGTAGATTTTTCCCGAGCAGAAGATGACGCGCTCGATATCATTGAGCATCGACTCGCTGATCTGTAAGTCTGGCAGCACCTCACGGAAGGATTCCCCTTCAAGGAACTCCTCCTCCCGGGAGACTGCCTCGGGCCGGGTGAGAAGGCTCTTCGGGGTCATCAGCACGAGCGGCTTAAGGAACTCGCGGTGCTTCTGCCGCCGCAGAGCGTGGAAATATTGCGCAGGGGTGGTGAGATTAGCCACCGTCATGTTCTTTTCTGCGCAAAGCTGTAAGAATCGCTCCAGACGCGCACTGCTGTGCTCCGGCCCCATTCCCTCGTAGCCATGCGGCAGGAGCATCACCACGCTGCTGGGCGTTTGCCACTTGGATTCCGCGGACGAAATGAACTGGTCAATGATAACCTGCGCTCCGTTGGAGAAGTCTCCAAACTGGGCTTCCCACATGATGAGCATCTGAGGACATCCCAGTGAGTAGCCATAGTCAAACCCCAGCACCGCGGCTTCGGAAAGAAGGCTGTTGTATACGCAGAACTTGGCCTGCTCAGGGTCGATGTGGTGAAGCGGCGTATGACGCTGCCGGTCCTCGTAGTCGTATAACACCGCGTGGCGCTGACTGAATGTTCCCCGTCGGCTATCCTGCCCCGAGAGACGCACCGGATAACCTTCCTTCAGGAGCGCTCCCCAGGCCAGTGACTCGGCAAATGCCCAGTCAAAGGGTCCTCCGTTCTTGAGGGCCTCCACCCGCCGCGGCATGAAGCGCTTGGCCAGGGTCGGGTGCAGCTTGAAGTCCTCTGGCACTGCCGTAAGAACCTTCCCTACATGCTGCAACAGTTCATGTGAGATGCCGGTGGAAACCGGGGCGTGGTTGAAAACCTCCTGAGTCTCGGCAGTCGAGCCACTGAAAATACTCCGGTCACCTTCCTCCTCCAGGCGCTTCATCTCAGCGTACTCGGCCTCAAAGCGATCCCATATCTCGTCATGCTTCGCCTGGACCTCATCCCGGCTCAATACTCCGCTCGTCACAAGTTCATCGCCATAAAGCTTGCCGATCGGCTTTCGATCGGAGATCTGCCGGTAAATATGGGGCTGAGTGAAAGCAGCCTGATCGGTTTCATTATGACCCTGACGCCGATAACAGTACATATCGATCACCACATCGCGACCAAACTGCTGCCGGAATTTGAAGGCAAATTCCGCGGCCCAGATCAATTCCATGGGGCGCTCCCCATTGACATGCAGAATAGGCGCTTCAATCATCTTGGCCACATCAGTAGCGTAGGATGAGGAACGGGCATCCGACGGCATCGTGGTGAACCCGATCTGGTTATTGATAATCAGGTGTATAGTCCCTCCCGTTCGGTAACCCGGTAACTGTGAGAGATTGAGGACCTCCGCCACCGAGCCCTGTCCCGCAAAAGCCGCATCGCCGTGAATGAGAAGCGGAAGAACCTGCTTGCGATCAGTCTTCACCCCATCGTCCCCAAGGATGCGCTGACGCGCGCGGGCCTTCCCTTCCACCACCGCATTGACCGCCTCAAGGTGGCTGGGGTTGGCTGCAAGGCTGACTCGCACGTCACCATCAGCAAACTTCCGCACGCTTTCGTACCCGAGGTGATACTTTACATCTCCGTCGCCAGCTACCAGATCCGGCACGTAGTTGGGAGTAAACTCGTAGAGGATTGTGCGGAGCGATTTCCTTACAATCTGGGCAAGGACATTGAGCCGCCCGCGATGCGCCATCCCCATCGCAACTTCCCTGACCCCAGCCCCTGGTGAAAGTTCGAGAATACGGTTCAGGATAGCCATGAGCCCCTCTCCGCCCTCCAGCGAAAACCGCTTTTCGCCGAGAAACTTCTTACCGATGAAGGACTCGAAGAGCTCGGCTTCAAGAAGCCAGCCCAGGGCCTTCTCCTTCAATTCCTGAGGTGTCTCAAAATGCATCACCCGTTCCTCGATCCGCTCACGAATCCAAGTCCTCACCTCGGTGTTGTGAATGTGCATGAATTCGAATCCAATCCACCCGGAATAAGTCTGGTCCAGTGCTGCCACCATCTCCCTCAGCCTCATCCTTGCACCATCGCGAAAAAACTGAGTTGAAGCCTCCCGATCGAAATCGCCCTCCTCAAGTCCAGCCTTGAGGAGCTCCAGACGGGGATTACGCGCCGGGGACTCGTCAAGTGGGTTGATCTGCGCCTGGGTGTGCCCGAGGGTGCGGTAGTTATACACCAGACTCACCATCCGGCCTCGAAAAGCCAGTTGCTCGGAGTCAAGTTCCCCGGCAGGCCCACCAGGACTGGCCGCAACTCCAGGGGAAGATCCGGCCCCGCCGTTGCCCTCTGCAGCTCCCAGTTTCTTCAGTTGGGCGCTGCCTAGTGCGAAGCCCTCGAAAAATGCCGACCAGGTGGGATCCACCGCGGTGGGGTCGTCAAGCCAGCGCTCATAATTTGCTTCAAGCAAATCAGTACTCATGCGTGCGGAAACCGAAGAATTCATTTGGCACAAGCAGGCTGCAATCGTGGAGGCACTAGCGGGGTTTTCTTCCTTGGTGCCGAAAGCAATTCGCTTTAGTTAAGGGCACCTACTGAGAGAGTCAATCGCCCATCCGATCCGCTTCTCATCACCGTCCGAAATGATCAAGGCTGTCAACCTCACAAAACGCTTTGGCCGTCATCTGGCTGTGGCCGGGGCGGATTTCGAAGTAGACCAGGGCGAAGTAGTCGGCTTTCTCGGACCGAATGGAGCTGGCAAGACCACCACCATACGGATGCTGACAGGCTTCCTTCCGCCTACCAGCGGGTCTGCCACTATAGACAGCCTGGATGTGAACCGACACTCCCTGGAAGCTCGCCGTAGAATTGGCTATCTCCCTGAATCCGTTCCGCTTTACCGGGATATGCGGATCCTTGAATATCTGCGGTTCCGCGGCCAAATTAAGGGGCTCAAGGGAAATGCCCTCCAGGCTCGTATGGAGGAGGTTCTTGAACTGTGCGCTCTCCGGGATGTTCGCCGCAAGATGATCAAGACCCTCTCCAAGGGCTTCCGCCAGCGCGTTGGCTTGGCCGACGCGCTCATACACGATCCTCCCCTCCCCATCCTGGACGAACCTACCAATGGGCTGGATCCAAACCAGATCCGCTCCATTCGCCAGCTTATCAAGCAACTCGGCGAGTCCCGTACAATTCTTCTCTCCACCCACATCCTCACCGAGGTCGAAATGATCTGTGACAAAATCGTCATCATCGATAGCGGAAAGATCCTCGCTTCTGACACCCCTGCTAATCTGGTTTCCACCATGCGGACGGCCGGACGTATTTCCATCGAGTTAAAGGCCGACCCCGAAAATGTCCGGAAGAAGATGGCCGCCCTCGACCACGTCAAGAAAGTGACCCACGAATGCAAACGGAACGATTGGGAGGAATTCTCCGTCCTCGTGGAATCCGGAACTGATACCCGCGAACGCCTCGCCAGACTGGCCCGGGATGAAAACTGGCCACTTCGCAGCCTTCATCGGCATGACGCTACCCTGGAGGACGTATTCGTCGAACTGACCCGAAAGGATTAAGATGACGAACATCCTTATTCTTCTCCGTAAGGAGTTGCGCGGTTTCTTCCTGAGTCCATTCGGATGGGCCGTCCTCATCCTGGTAACCGTGATGCAGGGCTGGTCCATGTCCGGCGCGATGAAAGCCCTACAGGACGCGCCTATCCCCGAGAGCTTGGTCTACATTGTGTTCCATATGCCACAATTCTGGTTTTATTTCCTGGTCATCTTTCCGCTCATCACCATGCGACTCTTTGCGGAGGAAGAACGGGTCGGCACCCTGGAAACTCTCCTCACCGCTCCAGTCCAAACCTGGCAGCTCGTCCTCGGCAAATACCTCGCCACGCTGTGCTTCTACCTCCTTCTCTGGATTCCCAGCTTTATCCAGTTCCTGCTTTTCAGTCTCCTCACCGATGTAGCTCCACCCTTCAGCACAGGATCCCTTCTGGGGGCCTTCTCCCTGATCTTTCTCATGGGTGCCCTCTTCATCGCGGTTGGCAGCTTCGCCTCCTCCCTGACCTCCAGCCAGATCATCGCAGGGGTAGTCACGGTGGGACTCCTCTTCATTCATTACTTCATGGGATACATCACTGTGATTTACGGTGACCGCTTCCCGGCTGCTTCACTGTTCCATTACATTTCTTCCAGCGAACATCTCCGCTACTTCTCCAAGGGCCTGATCGATAGCCGTACAATAATCTACTACCTTACAGCCACGCTCTTCTTCCTCTTCCTTGCTCATCACGTTCTTAATCACCGCCGCTGGAGAAGCTAGTCCTCAGAACCCATCATGGCTGAAGAACCTCGAGAGAAGCAGGAAATCCGACCTGGGCAGGCAAGCGGACCAGGAAGCGCTGCGGGCCGGAGCTCTATTGGCTCCAACATGCTCATCCAACTCCTCTTCGCCTTCATCCTGCTACTCTCAATCAACTATCTCTCCGGCACTCATCACAAAGCGTGGGATCTGAGCCAGAACAATGATTTCACCCTCTCTAGCCAGACCCGGAAGCTCCTCACCTCAAACCTACTCGACGAGCGGGAACATCCCGTCCGCATTATCGCCGCATTGCGAAAGAATTCCGCTCACTACGCCCGTCTCCGCGCCATGCTTGAGGAGTATCAGCGTCTAGCCCGCGGCGCACTCACCGTAGAATTTGTGGATTATGTCCGGGACAGCGACACCGCCCTCAGGATCGCCGACCAATACAACACCGCCTTCGTCGAGGATGTGGTCATTATTGACGCCCTCCCTTCCCTTCCACCCGCCCCGTCCAATGACGGGGAAGCGAAAGCCCATACCAGAAAGATCGTATCCTTGCGGCGGGCCCATATCCGCCATGTGGCCGTACAAGACATGCTTGTCTTCGCCAGTGACCAGAGGAAAAGTCGCCGATTGATCGGCTATCAGGACGAAGATCAACTGACAGCCGCTATCCGTCGCGCCCTTGAGGGCACTCCGCGTAAGTTCTATTTTCTTGCTGACAAGAGCCAAATCGCTGGCCCGGATGAAGATGCCCCTTGGACCTTCCTAACCCGCACCTTTGACAGCCTCAACATCAAGCTCATCCCCATTCGAATATCGGGTCTGGAGAAAATCCCTGAAGATGCAGCTGGAATTGCCCTTGTAGCTCCCCGCTTCGATCTTAACTCCCGGGAGATGACGGTGTTGCGAGATTACTGGGCTCGACCCCGCGCAGCCGTCCTGGTCGTTCTAGACCCCACCCAGAAACAACAACCCCCCAACCTTCGCGCTTTTCTGAGAGAACACGGCGTCACTCCCCGCGAAGTGCGCCTTTCAACGAGGAAGGGAACTCAACAGGTATTCGATGTGGCAACAACGTTCACTAACGCAACTGCGGTAGGAGACCTCCGCAATGCCTCCACCTTGTTCGAGGGCGCCAGCGCTTCGCTTGAATTAAGGGAGAATGCTGAGGATCTTGAACTGAGGCAGATCATCCCTCTGGCTCTCATCACCGCTGACGAGAATGTCCGTGCTCACCCGCTTGACGGCTCCGACCCTGTCCCCGGACCCCACTATCTCGGCGCCTCCGTCTCCCGCGGAAACGAACGCAACGACACCACGGCCGGGGCAACCTCGCGTATGATCGTGGTATCAAATACTGATTTTCTGCAACCGCGTGCGCGGCATAAGGAACACATCGACTTCCTGCGAAATACGAGCAACTGGCTCATTGGCAGAGAAGATCTCATGGGTATCGGACCCAAGCCTGTCACATATTACAAGCTGCTCCTTCCCGCGCAGAAGGTTTCATTCGTCAACAAACTCAACCTCTTCTTCATTCCGAGCTTCTTTCTCCTGGCGGCTCTCTTCGTCTGGAACGCCCGTCGGGTCTAATCAGAATCGAGCAACCGATCGCATGCTTTTCCTCAACGGGTTCCCGGTATAATGTCCCGGAGCTCCTTTCTTTTCGCCCCATGCTCTCCAAGAAGTTGACCCTCAGCCTGGTGATCATTTCCTCCATGGTCGGGGCGCTCGCATGCATACAACTCGTCAACAATGACCTTGGCATGATCTTCGGGGCACCTCCCCGATCTGCAGGGGAAGCCCTCTACGAAAACTTCGATCCCGACGATGTCCACACGGTGGTGATCAGCAAAGGATCCGGAGAGCGGGCTGAATTCGTCAAACGCCACGGCATCTGGAACATGGTCAGTCCTATGCGAGACCGTGCAGATTACGCCGTCCTTCAGACAATCGTCTACTTCTCCCGCCACCTGCAGGTGGAAGATGTGATAAAAAGCAAGGAAATCAATCTAGAGAAATCCGACAGCCATGCCTCCAGCACATACGGAGGACGCTATAACATTACCCTCAAGGATAGCGGCAAGAACAAGCTGGCTGAATATGAACTTGGTCACCGCACTGCCTGGCATCGTCCAGATGAGAAGGATGGCAGCCTGATTCAAACCTTCTTCGTGCGCCCGGGGGAAACCTCCCTTGATAATCATATTTATGTCTGCTCTGCCCCCAAAAATCTGAATGCCAACGTCCGACAGCTTCTTGATCGCGGCCTCGGTCGCCTGCGTGACCACCATCCCCTCCTCTTTAATCAAAAGGGTATTGCTGCAATCACGATTAGGAGCAAGGGACGCGAAATCGTGCTCGTCCGGACCAATGCAGATTCTCCAGGGTGGAAAATGACCAAGCCCCTTGAAGCACGAACCAAACCCGAGAAGGCCAACGGCCTCATCCTGGGTCTTGCTCAACTGGAGGCCATTCGCATCCACGAGCGTAAATCGGTCACCATTCCTCCCCGCCCTCCCGGCGGCTTTCTCCTTCAGGTTGAACTCCAGAATTTTGGATCTGGCCACAACCGGCTTCCCAGCACGCTCACGATCGAACCGCCCTCACCCCCCGATGCCGATACCGTGCTAGCCACCACTGACCAGCGACCAGACCTCTTTTTTGAGATTCCTCTTAAACCAGTCACAGGCAGCATGACTCTGGCGCAACTCCCACTCGAAGTTGACCAACTGCGGGAACGCACCCTTGCCAGCTTTGACATCGCCGCTCTCAGATCGATAACGGTCCGTCAGATTACCGAACCCGAACCCATCCATATTTTCCTGGGCAAGGAACGCAACGGTCGTTCCCGATGGATGTTAACCTTCCAGGATGACACGACTCCTGCCAACGAGGCTGCAATGGCACGTATCCTGCAGGCAATCTCCCATGACGAAGTAGTTGGCTTCGCCTCCAATGCTGCCAGCAACCTCTCCCGCTACGGACTTTCCCCGCCTGCCAAGCGCGTTGTTCTCGACTTCATGGAGGGCGAGCCCATCGACCTGTTCTTCGGCCGGGCTGCCGACGGTCGATTCTACGCCATGCGACAAGGCACTACTACCGTGACCGAGATTGAAGCGGCGACCTACACCTCCATTGCCACCAAGCCATACCAGTGGAGGGACTCCCTGCTCATGCCATTCTCCATTGTCGATCTCAGCATCATGAAGATCGAGCAGTTTCCCCTGCCCGTTCCCCTGGCAGACCCGGCCCTCACCTTGAAATACAAGTTCCTCTCCGAGGATTGGGAGGCCCGACAGTTCGAAGAGGATGTCAGTGCAAACCTCAACAAACATCGCGCCAACCAGTTCATCAAGTTCATGGAGACCCTCCGGGTAGAGCGCTGGCTAAACGAAAGCTCCCCAGCCGCCGCCCGCGCTCTTCGTTCGCCTACCTTCCGTTTCACAGCAATCTTCCGGCAACTCGACGAAGAGGGCGATCTCAAGGGCTTTCATGAATCCTCCTTCGATCTCGCTCCCGCCAGTCGCTCCCGCATGAATCGGATCTTCTACGGGAAACGCATTGATGACCCCAACTATTTTGTTCTCAGCATGGAAGCCTATCGCACACTGGTTACCCCCCTGCTGGACACCCGCAGTCCATAGGCGCATACGAATTCCGAATCTCAATCAGCACACACCGATTCCGCTTTCCACCACGCGTTCTCTACGGAACACTGTTCACGCAAATCAATGAGCACTCACTTTGATCGTCCTGAACTCCCTGCCCTAGGGGTCGTATCCGGAATGAAAGAAGAGGATCGGCAACTCCTTAGCAACTACGGGGAGTTTCTCCCGGTGCAGGAGGGAGACTCCCTTATCGAGGAAGGCGCCGACCAGGACAGCCTCGTCTTTCTCATTTCAGGTCTTCTCCACGTTGTAACGAACAAGGACGGAAAACTTGTTCTGCTCGCCCGTGTGGAGCCAGGAACCTCGATCGGAGAAGTCAATCTCTTCGATCCCGCCAAGGCCAGCGCATCCGTAGTCGCCAAGAGTTTCAGCCAGGTCTGGAAGATTCGTCGAAATGACCTCGATGACTTTCTCAATGCCTATCCCGAAGCAGCAAGCCACCTCATGATCGGCCTTCTGTCGGAGATGTCCAAGCGACTACGCAACATGAACCAGAAGCTCTCTAACACCGAGCTCCAGAACGCCCTCCAAGAGTTCTTCCACTAATCTTCCGCGATGCTTGACGCGCTAGACCAGGCTCTCCACTGGTTGTGCAAACTGATCTACGTTGTCCTGATCTTCATTAACTGGCCGACTGGAGCGGATTGAGACCCTGTCGCCGACAGAGGTCCTTCCCCGCAGAAAAATAGCAACGTTCTCGATAACGTTTGCCCTGATGTCCTCTCCCGGGACCTTTCCGGAAATTTCCCTCAATCATGTAGACGTTCCCAGGGCTGTCTCGTCGCCGTTATCTCTCCCCGCTTATTTCATTGTGGAGCCACCCCAAATTGCCTAGGCTTAGGAACCTTCATGGAACTTGACTTGCTGGACGTCCACTTCGATCTGAAGGACATCAAACCTCGCGAGATCGAAGAGGCACTTGAAGACCCCTTTGCGGTTCGGTTCCTGCCCGATCAGGATCGCAGCGATGGAAAGACGCGCTACTATGCCCTCGGACGTACGATCGCCGACCGCTACCTCTTTCTCTGCTTCTTATCCGATGGCAAGAATGTGCGGGTTGTGGCCGCCCGCGACCTCACCGAAGGGGAACGCAAGTACTACGACCGTAAGTACGCTGAATACAAGTGAGCATGAAATCGATTTCCAACTGGAATGAACTCCCAGAACTGCCGACCGAGGAGGATGAGGCCGGGTTCTGGATGGAGCACGAACTCTCTCCGGGGCTTATGAAGGCCTCCGAACACGTGCCCGACAGCCGGGAGTCAACCACCATTACCCTGCGCTTTGACCCTCGAATGCTCTCCCGTATCAAGCGCATCGCACGGGAACGATTTCTCAATTACCAGTCCATGATGAAACAGTGGCTGGCCGAACGCCTTGAGAATGAACAGCGCGGCAACGACCGCTGATGCCCGGATCCCACCTTCCTGCCTGTTGCTCCAGAAGCAGTTTCTGGTTCATCGCCTTCCTGTTCTGGGGCATCATTCTCTGGCTCCTTTCCGACGGACCCACCCCGACACCTCCAGGCCCCAGGCTGCCCGGGCTCGATAAACTCCTGCACTTCGGTTACTTTTTCGGTGGAGCGGGACTGCTTTCGGCCGCGCTCTACCTGCACAACCGCACACGCGCTCCCCTTTCCTGGCACCGACTGGTGCTCACGGTGGTGATCGTGCTTGCTACGGTTGGCGCCCTGGATGAATGGCACCAGTCATGGGTTCCAGGCCGATCCGGCAATGACCTGGGTGACTGGCTCGCTGATGTCGCAGGTGCTCTCACTGGTGGATTGATATTCAAACGCTTCCACTGCCTCCTCGACCGCACTCTTCCGGATTCATCTTCCCCGAAAGATCTTCCCTGAGCGCCATTTGCAGTTCCCCTTCCCGCCGCTGTTTTCCTACACTTCCTGCCAGACCAATGTCTCCCGCTGAACGTGTCACCGAGCTGCGCTCTCTTCTTGAGCATCACAACCGGCTCTACTACGTCGAGGCTCATCCTGAAATTCCGGATGCCGAATATGACAAGCTCTTCCGTGAACTTGAAGAACTGGAAGATCAGCACCCGGAGCTGGACGATTCCAACTCACCGACCCGGCGGGTCGGTGGAGCGCCCCTCGAAGGTTTTGAGCAGGTTCAGCATCCCGTCCCCATGCTCTCCATCGATGACATCTTCTCCGAGGAGGAGGTGGCCGAATTCTATCGACGACTCCAGAAGAACCTTGGACTCGAGAGCATTCCCGTAACCATTGAACCCAAGATCGACGGGGTGGCAGCCTCCCTCGTCTACCGCAATGGCTCTCTCGACTATGGAGCTACCCGCGGAGATGGAATGACCGGGGATGATATCACCGCAAATTTGCGCACCATCCCTACCCTCCCGCTCACCCTCCCCGGGTCGGCTCCGACCCTCCTTGAGGTGCGGGGCGAAGTGTTCATGCCCGGCGAAGCCTTTGCCCGCCTCAACGAGGAGCGTGAGGAAAAAGGTCTCGCCACCTTCGCCAACCCGCGTAACGCGACGGCAGGCACTCTCAAGCAACTCGACTCCCGCGCCGTGGCCCGACGACCCCTCGCCTTCATTGCGCACGGACTGGGCGTAATCGAAGGCCTCGAACTCTCCGGCGAGGAGGCCTTCCGCGCCCTCCTCGCAACCTGCTCCATCCCCTGCAACGAACCCCTCTGGACCGCCGACGAACTGGACGGCCTCCTGTCTGCCATCCACGAACTCGATCAAAAAAGGCATCAACTGCCCTACGCGACCGACGGCGCCGTCATCAAGGTCGCTTCCTTCCCGGACCGGTTGGCACTCGGGACCACTTCACGTGCTCCGCGGTGGGCAGTTGCCTTCAAATATCCTCCCGAACAGAAACCAACTCAACTCCTGGATATTACTGTTCAGGTCGGTCGCAGCGGTATTCTTACCCCGGTCGCCGAACTGGAACCGGTTGCCCTCTCGGGCACTACCGTCTCCCGCGCCACCCTCCACAACGAATCCTTCATTCACGAGCGCGACATTCGCATTGGAGACACCGTGCTGACTCACAAGTCCGGCGAGATTATCCCCGAAGTCCTCAAGGTGATCACCGAGAAGCGCCCCCCTGATGCCACCCCCTTCTCCATGCACGAACACCTGGAGGGGAAATGCCCTGCCTGTGATGCTTTTATCGCACGACGCGAAAACACCGAAGGTAAGGAACGTCCGGTTGTCACGTGGTGGTGCCAAAACCCCCTGTGCCCGAAACAGGCAGTTGCTGCTCTTACTCACTTTTCCCAACGCAAGGCCCTTGACCTCGAAGGTCTGGGCGAATCGGTAGCCGTGAAACTGGTGGAGTCCGGACTGGTCGGTTCTCCTCTCGACCTCTTCTCGCTGGAGATCGGGGAACTCGCTAACCTCCTCCTCGATCCCGCCCGACTACAAACCGGCGAGAGCTCCAAACCCCGTCGATTTGGAGAGAAAAAAGCTCAACTGCTGGTCGAATCAATCAAGACCGCCCCCACCGTCCAACCGCTTTCGCGCTGGATATTCGCCATCGGGATTCCCCAGATCGGCGAATCAGCCTCCAAGGAGCTAAGTCGCCTCCACGAGACCCTTCCGGAGATCGCCTCCAGTAGTCTCCTGCGAACCGTTTGTCGCATTGCCGACCTGGAGGATGAGCGGAAGGAAATTTCACCGCAGAACAGGGACAATCCTCCTGCCAGTCAGTCCGAGAAGGAGGAGCGCCGGAAAAGACATGCCACCCTCAAGCTCGAAATTGCGGAGACTCAGTCCGGGATCGCGGAATTTGAGATTTCTCCGGATATCGGAGCCGTGGCTTCCCGCAACCTCCTCACCTTCTTCGAATCCGAACACGGCCGGATATTCATGCAGCGATTCCAGCAACTCGGACTCAGCCCTCGCTCCGACAACTTCTCCCCCAGACCTGCCGAGGCAGCCGCTTCCGGCATGATGCCTCTGACTGGAAAAACCTTTGTCATCACAGGCACGCTTTCCCGGGCACGCAATGACTACAAGGCCCTCATCGAACAGACAGGCGGCAAGGTAACAGGATCCATTTCCAAGAGCACCAACTACCTTCTTGCCGGCGAGGGCGGGGGATCAAAGAGGGACAAGGCCGCCACCCTTGGCATACCCGTCATCACGGAGGACGAACTGCAGTCCATGCTCCAGTGAGAGCTCTGGCACACTCCTAGCTAGCCGATCATGATGGTTCCACTCTTCAGTTTTAACTCCATAAATTCGGTCCCATCCTTTGCCCCTTCCCAACGAACTGCTACCCTCAGGCCTCCGATGACGATTCTTCGCTCTGCCCTCGTCGCACTACCCCTTGCCCTTCATCTCCAGGCAGCCGAAAGGGTCTTTGAACCCTTTGAGGGTGACGGCTTCGGAACCTGGCAGGAAACCGGAAAGGCCTTTGGCAAGGCTCCCGCCACCGGCGGACACGGGACTCAGGCAGGCAAGGTCCGAGGCTACGCGGACGAATCCTTCGCCAGTTCCTTCGCAGAGGGACTTTCCGGAATGGGTTCCCTCACCTCTCCCCCTTTTACCATTCAACACCCCTCTATAAGTTTTCTCATTGGAGGTGGTGCTAAAAAGGGGCTGACCTCTATCCAGCTCCTCATCGGCGACCGGATCGTGCTGGAAGCCACGGGACAGAACGACCATACCCTGCGCCCCACCACCTGGGATGTGCGTGAACTCAACGGGCAGCAGGCCCGCCTGCGTCTGGTTGATGCCTCGGGCGCAGAAGACGGCTACATCCTGGCCGATCATATTTTCTTCACCGACAAGGCCAATCCAGTCTTTCCCGGCGCCACCCGGGACGGCAGACCCTTCGATCCCGGTTTGATCAGTACCGACACCCTCCCGGGCGTTACCATTCCGGAGGGTAGCCAACTCGATGTCTTTGCCACTCACGAGAAACACGATGTCTACTCACCCACCGCCCTTTGCATCGACGAGACTGGGCGGATCCTTGTAACCGAGACCCATCGTTTCCGTTACGGCATCCCCGACAACCGCAATCATCGCTACTGGCACACCGATGACATCTCGGCCCTCACCATCGAAGACCGCCGCAGGATGCACGAGAAGTGGGACGAGAAGTATCCCGTTGTCGAAATGACAAAGAGGTCTGAGAAGATTCGTCTCCTCGCCGACACCAATGGAGACGGAAAGGCTGACCAGAGCACCATCTATGCCGAAGGATTCAACGGGATGCTCGATGGTACCGCAGCCGGCATCTACTCACTGGAAGGTCAGGTCTACTTCGCCTGTATCCCTCACCTCTGGGCCCTCCGCGATACAAACGGCGATGGAACTGCGGACCAGCGGAAGAAACTCTTCTCCGGTTTCGGCACCCGCGTCTCGCTCTCCGGTCACGACCTCAATGGATTCGCCCTCGGACCGGACGGCCGTCTCTACGGATCGATCGGGGACCGCGCCATGAATGTCACTACCCGCGAAGGCCTCGCCCTTGCTTACACCGACCAGGGCACGGTATTCCGCTTCGACCCGGACGGCTCCGGATTCGAGGTTATTCATGCCGGTCTGCGCAATCCCAAGGAAATCGCCTTTGACCGGTGGGGTCACCTCATCAGCGTGGACAACAACTCGGACCAGGGCGACAAGGCCCGGGTGGTCTACATCGTGGACGGGGCCGATAGTGGCTGGCGCACCGATCACCAGAATCTTCACACCTTCCACCGGGAAGTGGGTTATCCCGAGCGCCCTATCAACCAGTGGATGCAAGAGCGCCAATGGGACCTTCATCACGAAGGACAACCCGCCTTTCTCCTGCCACCCGTCGATCTTCTCACCTCCGGACCCTCCGGACTGACCTATCAGCCCGGAACTGGTTTCTCAAATAACTGCGAAGACTCCTTCCTTGTCTGTGACTATCGAGGTGGCGCGGCGTCCTCCGGGATCTGGGCCTTCCAACTGGAACCGCACGGTGCAGGCCTGAAGATGATCAATGCTCGCAAGTTCAACTGGGGCGCAGCGGTCACTGATGTCGAATTCGGCTACGACGGACGTCTCTACGTCACTGACTTCGTGAAAGGATGGCAATCCCACTCCGCCGGTCGGATCTATACAATATCATCAGAGGCCTCAGTAACTTCTGAAGAAACCAGAGAAGTTGCTGCCCTGTTTGCTGCTCAGGACTTCAAGACCCTCCCTCCCCTTCGTCTCTTCGAACTCATGAAACACGACGATTTCAGGGTTCGCCTCCGGGCGCAACTAGCCCTCGCCGACCGTCCCGAAGCCGTGCCCTATTTTATAAATGCCACTAGGCAGGAGCAAAGCCACTCCCTCGCTCTGCACGGGACCTGGGGCCTCTGGATCAGGGCGCGTCGGTTCAATTCGGAAGCCTCTACCGAGCGACTCATGGAACTCCTCGGCCACCCCGACCGCGAACTGCGCGCCCAAGCTGCCCGTGCCCTGGGAGAAGCCCCTCTTAAGGATCATGGCCGCCTGATCAATTCCCTGCAGGACCCCTCTCCCCGTGTCCGATCCTTTGCTGCCATCTCCCTCGCTCGGCTCCAGGCACGGGAGGCCTTCAATCCCACTCTTGTCCTCCTCGCCGAAAATGCCGACCGCGATCCCTACCTGCGTCACGCCGGAGTGATGGCCCTTGTCGGTTCCGGGACCGAAGAGCAGATCGCCGACCTCGCCAGACATCCCAACAAGTCTATTCGCCTCGCAGCCGTAATAGCTCTCCGCCGCCTCCGCTCTCCCAACCTGGTTCGCTTCTTTTTCGACACGGAAGACTCCTGGATCTCTGACGAGGCTATCCGTGCAGTACATGATGTCCCCATCGACAAAGCCCGTCCTGCGGTCGCTGCCCTCCTCGACGAATATGCTTCCGGACAGCCAGGCCGCACACTCAGCCGCATGATGCTTCGACGACTCCTCCACAGCGCCTTCCGGGTCGGAGGCCCCGAGAATGCTGCCCGCCTCCTTCGGGCAGCTGCCAACGTGGAACTGGATAAGGACGAACGTCTTGAAGCATTACGACTTCTCTCGCTCTGGGCCACCCCCCCAACCATCGACCAATCCCTCGGGCGCTACGCTCCCCTTGACCCCCGTGATCAGTCGGAAATCAAGGAAGCCCTGAAAGAAGAGATCATCCCCCTTCTCAATTCCAAGGGAGAGATCCTCGCCGCCACCATCGGGCTCGTCGGCCAGTATGATATTTCGGTGAAGGAACTTGAAGAGGCCAGCCTAAGGGCCCTCCTCGAACAACCCCAACTCGGAAGCAGCGTCAAAAAGGAGCTTCTCAATCTCCTAGCCACAAGGAACCACTCCTCCTTGCGCGACTCCCTCGACGCCGCCACCGAGAGCACCGACATCGCCTATGCAAACTACGCCCTGGCGCTCCTCACCAGCAGGTTTCCGGAGTCAGCACTCCCGGCAGTGACCAGGGCCCTTGCTTCGGACAACTTCATTCAGGCCCAGGCTGGCTGGCAGGCCCTGGCCGACATCCCTGGCAAAAACACTGCGACCAGAATTGCAAAAGGGCTCCACGATCTGGAGAGAGGATCACTTAACCCGGCCATCGCATTGGAAGTAATGGAAGCTGCGGAAAAACGGCGCGACGATCCGACTGTAGACGCAGCCCTCAAAGACTACCATTCTTCCCTCCCGGAGGATGAACCTCTTTCTGAATTCCAGGTTTGTCTGCAGGGAGGCGATCCTCTCCGCGGGGAAACTGTCTTCCGGAGTCATCCAACTGGCCAGTGCCTGCGCTGTCACCGCATCGACGACAGCCATCCAGAAGGCGCAGAAGCCGGTCCCAATCTAGCAGGCGTCGGCAAGCGCCACGATGCCAATTACCTTCTCGAATCCCTCCTCGCTCCCAACTCAATAGTCGCTCCGGGCTTTGGAGTCGTTTCCCTCACTTTCAAGAATGGATCCAGCAAGTCCGGCATTCTCAGCAACGAGGACGCTGCAACCATCGAACTGCTGGAAGGATCGGATCTCTGGCGGATCAACAAGAGCGATATCCTCGAAAGAAGCGAACCCGTTTCCGCCATGGCGCCTCCCATGGGAACGGTCCTCACCAAGCGTGAAATCCGCGACCTTGTTGCCTGGCTTGGCGGACTAACCCAGGATGAGAAGCCCGCTCCTCCCAGGAGCCGCGCAAGGGATCTCGACCCCGAAACCCTGCCCCTGAACACCACCAGGAACAGAGCGGAAATACCTCGACCTGTCTCGAGTAAATCCCTGTCCCCGCGCGGAACAAGCGGATCAACACAAGTATCCGATCCAGCGCCGGAATCCGGTTCCGAACCAAAGTCAACAGTGGTCCCGGAACCGGAGGAAGAAGATCGGAAACCCGCCAAGAACTCTATTGATGCCCGGCAGATGGAACTCGGAAGGGAGGCTTACATCACCTGCCTCGCCTGTCACGGGGACCGTGGCCAGGGCGTGCCAGGTCAGGGCGGCCCACCCCTTGCGCCCTCTGAGTGGGTGGTGGGTCCAGTGGAAAATCTCATCAGGATCCAGATGCGCGGACTTCGGGACAATATCACCGTCAATCACCGTCAATACACCCTCGGCGTTGATATCAATCCCGCTGGCATGGTCCCCCTCCCCCGAACTAACGAACAGATCGCCGCAGTCCTCACCTTCATCCGGAATAGCTGGGGAAACGAGGCCTCCGCCGTCACTCCTGAGATGGTCGAGAAGTATCGCGGGGAGATCGGGAAACCTCCCCTCAAGGTAGCCGACCTCATTCCTCCACCACCCCTGCCAAAGCCCGTGACCAAACCACAGGATCCGGCGACACGGACATCTGATCCGGGGCCCGGCAATGACTGGATCAAGAGCGTCCTTATTGCACTGGGGGTCCTGACCTGGTGTGCCCTCTGCGCCATTCCGATCGCCAAACGCTTCAAGGCAGCTCGAAACGATGCCAGCAAGGAATAACGCGGAACATGTCTCAAGACTGAGCCATTATATTCCCGTAGCGATGCCGCGTTTCGCTTACGGCCTGTTCCCGCAAATAGTGCAGAAGTTCAATTCTGCCATTAGCGAGAACCGGCCAATCGATAATCTCCAGTTCTCCCTCATGGGCTGCCTGCCGGAGGTCGTCGGATGGATTCACAGTCCGAATACGCTCAAACTCCTTCCCCTCTGATCGCAGACCGGCACACACCTCAGAATCGCTCTCCACCCTCCAGCACAAATTGGCCGCAGCGGCAAGTGGATTGCACTCCTCCTGCTCGCCCCCTGCACTGAGGAGCACCTTCACTCCACAGGTCCGCGCTGCCAGGAGCACGAGGGCTACCTCTTCAGGGGTCATCCCCTCGGAGCGCACGAGGATCTGTCCACGCCTGCGATAACGGAAGACGTTGGACTCCCCAAGAATCCCGGAGGGATCGTGCGAGAGCGCAAATTCCTCGCGCCACCACTTCGCATAACTCGCAGCCGCAGCGCGCATCCGTTCCGCTGCCGCCGGCAGGATCCCACAGAAGGTCTCCACCAGTTCAGAATGCTCGCTCTCCTCTCCCTCCCCGGGTAAGCCCTCTTCATGCCACCGGGCCAGTTGTAGAACGTAATTCGGCCCCCCGGCCTTTGCTCCCGGACCTGCCACCGATCGCTTCCAGCCCCCAAACGGCTGCCGCTGAACAATCGCACCCGTAATCGGTCGATTGATATAGGCGTTGCCGACCTCCACACGGTCCCGCCACTGGTCGATCTCCCGGGTGTCCAGGCTCTGCAGCCCCCCCGTCAGCCCGAACCGGGAATCATTCTGCAACCGGAGCCCATCTTCGAAATCGAATGCCCTCATCAGCCCAAGGACCGGCCCGAAACACTCCGTGTGCCGATACCAGCTGGCAGGCGTCACACCCATCCGGATTCCTGGCGACCAAAGGCAGGGGTTGCCGTCCACCATCTGCGGTTCCAGCAACCACTCTTCCCCCTTTTCCAATTCGTGCAATCCCCGGGACAGATCTGTTCCAGGAGGCCGGATAACCGGGGTCACCACGCTGGCCAGTTCACGAGGCGTACCGACTCGGAGACTGGCCGCCGCATCACGCAACTGACGCAGGAAGGACTCATCGTCATAAAGTTCGGCCTCCAGAATGGCCAGGGAGGCCGCCGAGCACTTCTGCCCCCCATGGCCAAACGCGCTCTTGACCAGATCCTTGATCGCCTGGTCAGGATCAGCCGCTGCCGTAATCAGCATGGCATTCTTGCCACTTGTTTCCGCAAAAAGACGCATCGACGGATTCCATCCTCGAAAAAGGCGCGCTGTATCGTAGCCCCCGGTTAGAATAACGCCCTTAACCCGTTCATCCGTAAGCAACTTGCGCCCCACCGCATCTTCGTCTACGGATAAAAATTGCAGAGCATTTTTCGGAATACCTGCCTTCCAGAATACCTCTGCCAGACGCCAGGCGGTCAGGACCGTCTCCGGTGGGGGCTTGAGAATGACCGCATTCCCGGCTGCCAGGGCTGCAAGCACTCCCCCACAGGCAATCGCGAGTGGAAAATTCCATGGCGGGGCAACCACCACCACTCCCAGCGGCGTTCGCTGGACTCCGTCTGCCAGACCCGGTCGCGCCAGGCAATGTGCGTAGTAATTGGCAAAATCGATAGCCTCATTCACCTCCGAATCGGCCTCCGGGACCGCTTTCCCAGCATCTCGGCCCATGGTGGCAATTAGCATACCCCGTGACCGCGCCAGCTCGGTCGAAACCCTTACCAATTGTTCCCCGGAAGTAAGTTCGCTCGACTCAGCCCAGACTCCTGCTGCTTCGGCAGCGATCCTCAGGGCTTCCTCGACCTCCCCTTTTCCAGCCAATCCGTAGCGATAGAGACACTTCTCCGGGGCAGAGGGATCGAAAGACTCCTCGCTCCGTGCCGTTTTTCTAATTCGTCCGCCCACCTGGATCCCGATCGCATCTGGGGTTTCAACCGTAGCACGGGCATTCTTAATCCACTTCCGGTTGCCCGCCTGCGTCCAGTCGGTATCAGATTCATTTTCAAAAACCGTACCCGGCAACTCCCCACATTCAATCCGCCGATCCTGTTGTCGTGCAGGCACCGCGCTCACCTCGTCCTTGGCCGAACATGCCAGCAGAAACCTCTCCCGTTGTTCATTCCACTTCTCACCCCCCGGCCGCATCCCGAAAAGATCATGAAGAAAATTCTCCGGAGCAGTATTTTCATCAAGCCGCCGTACCAGATATGCAATGGCGGAGTGAAAGTTCCCACGATCCACCACGGGGGCATAAAAAAGCAAGCTGCCCCCTACTTTCTCCACCACCCGGGCCTGATGATTAGCCATCCCCTCCAGCATCTCGATCTCAACCCGCTTCCTCACGCCCTGCCTCTCCCTCAGGAGCAGGGCATAGGACACATCAAAGAGGTTATGACTTCCCACCCCCACCCGAACTGCTTCCGCGTGATCTTTCTCACAGGCATAATGGAGCATGCGCTTGAAATTAGCGTCCACCTCGCCTTTGAACTCGTATGGCGCCTGCTCCCAGCCGTGCACCGCCGCCTCAACCTTCTCCATGGCTAGATTGGCGCCCTTTACGATACGCAGCTTGATCCCCGCTCCACCGCGCACCCGACGTTCGCGGGACCATCTCATCAGTTTCTTCTGTAACTCGAAAGAATCGGGCAGGTAGGCCTGCAAAACGATCCCCGCTTCGAGATTTCGGAACTCTTCTTCGCTCAACACGTCCTGAAACGCATCGCAGGTGAGATGCAGGTCACGGTATTCCTCCATGTCGAGATTCACGAACTTCGGCTTCCCCTCGACCGCATTTTCCTGGGCTACTCGATAGAGTTGTCGGAGAGGCTCCTTCACCTGCTCAAGGGTATCCTCGTAGGCCAACACGTTCACTTGACTGAAGATCGAACTGATCTTCACGGAAATGTAGTCGCAGTCCGCGCTTTCCAGGCGTCGAATATTCTGCTGCAGACGGCGTGCCGCCTCCTCCTCCCCCAGAATGGCCTCCCCCAGGAGATTAAGGTTCAATCGCGCCCCCATCTGCCGCCTCTTCGCAATGTGCCGGTCCAGAAAGCCCGGTTCTGCCGGAAGCACCACTTGCCTGCTTTCGCGCCTCATCTTAGCCGTCACCGCCGCTATCACGGCTTCTGGTGCCAGATGGGAACCGGCAGCTGCCACCGCCAGAGCAATCCGTTCATGCAGGGGAAGATACTCAGGCGCGCCGCGACTCTCCACCAGGTGCCTGAATTGCGAGGCTGCCCGCCAGGCGGTCCGGGGGCGGAATACCTGATCCGCCATCTCCAGGGTAAAGACCTTGCCAGCGGGATCCCCGAGCATGCGATGCATCTTCCATGCCTCATAACGCTCCCGCAGACGTTGTTCCTTCTTAGCTGCAATCAAAATCTCCTCCGCCAACCCGACCGCTTCCTCGGCCAGCTTAGCATCGTCCCAACCTTCATTGCCGGCCTGTTCCAGACGTCTTGAGATCAACTTCTCCTTCATCATCCGCCGCGATTCTCTGCTCTTCTCATCAAAACACTCAGCTCCCCGCTGGTATTACCGAAAAATCCCGCGCAAGGGGCTTCCGCGTCCTTGCGACAGACGAAGAATTTATTCTCTCTATGGAAGATACCGACTTCATCTCTCGCGCCCGGGCAGGAAACCCCTTCACTCGGCAGGGAGCAAGTCCTTCCACTCGTGCAATTCCACTCCTTCGCCCAAACCCCCAACCTTATCCACAAGCTCCCCACAACGCTTGCGCCAATACCCGTAATCAGGAGCTCGTTTCGGATCATCCGCGCTACGCGGGAAAACAAGGTAGGTCACGGTCAGGTCTGAGACCGGGCGACTGTAGGGAGTCGCGCTGGCATTAATTTCACGTGCCAGCCGCAAAGAAGCTTCCCCTACCTTGAAGCTTGGACCCGCATCGCCCACGATAGCAGGATACACCGTGCCTTCATGAATCAAGATCGCAAAGTCACCTATATTCGGCGCATAGGGGTCACGCCGGTCAGCAAGAATGTTGATGGGAATAACAATGAAGGGGTCATACTCCGCGATGAGAAAACTCGCGATTTTCATGTCCGTAATACCGGCTTCCAGCATCTTGATCCTCTTGCGCAACCAGGCCTTACGCTCCTCTCCCGTGTCTGCCTCCCCAATCTCGCGCCGAGCCTTCCCAATGCGACGTTCCCATCCAGCGATCATGGGATTCGGCACGGAGCCGGACTTCTTCCATCGATAACTCGTAAAGGGCTGGTAGTTGGTGGAGTTCACAATCCCATCCTGCATCCGGGCAAGCCTGTCTCCATCCGATCCGTCAGAGACGACGTCCATCTCGGCCTGCATCAGGAAAAGGCGCTGGCCACTCTCCTCCGAACGCAGATTCAGCATGGTTTCACAGTCATAAAAATTGTGCTTGCTGAGGACTTCGTCCAGGCGTCCCACGTTGTCCTTCAGGCGGGCAGACTTGTTTGCATAAATCTGGCGGTACCATGCCGACACCTCCGCCTTGGGCAGCATCGCCTCCAATCCAGGGAGGATTTCCAGGAGGTGAGGACTTGTCAGGGTCAATTCTTCCAGAGAAGTGGCAGCCCTAGGCATGCGCACTCGCAGGGCATACTCCGCCAGGTAGGATTCTCTGTTCGTCCGTTCTATGGAAGCCAGTTCCCCATCACTGGAATCAAAGATGACCTTGAGATCTATGCCTTTTGAGAGCTGCCTGATATCCACACCATCTGGCGGGGTCAACACACCACGCGGAAATGGAGGGTCGGGGTCGCTCTCCAGAGGAGTGAGCGGATCGGGAGGCGTAGCTGCACCCCTGTCTGAATCCGGCTTCTCTTTCTCAATGACGACCGTCTCCGAACCAAATACATCCTTGAGCCCCCGCTTCACCTTTCCCCCCAGGGGCGTGAGCAGGATTACCATCCCCAGGATGGCCAGGAGGGCAAGGCCAAGCCCAAGGACCGGAGTTCCCCAGGCGGAACGCCGACTCTCAGGTTTCTTCCGATTACGGGACATACGAAGAAGGATTTACGAATCGTCTTCCGACACGCTGCGGGGCCGATGGCTCATCAGGTAGCGGATGACTGCCATGGGGAGGATCGAGAGCCCCGCGGCCAGAGCGGCAACCTTCAATCCCGGGTAGGACCGGGCCCGATCACCTTGTAATGCCAGCAAGGCGTCCAGAACGACCTCTTCCTTGGGAACGAAAAACCATCCACGAGAAAGGCTGTCCGGCGGCACGCCCTCCCGCCCGGCGGTTTTTCCAAAGTCCGTATGGACCGGCCCGGGGCAAACCGCCAGGACGGGAACCTGCTGCTCGCGCAGTTCCAGACGCAAGGCCTCTGAAAAACTGGTGAGGTAAGCCTTGCTGGCAGCATAAACCGCAAAATCAGGAATAGGCAGAAGCGACGCCAGCGAACTCACATTCAGGACCGCTCCATGCCCTGAACCCAGCATATCAGGAAGGAACCCGTGCGTGAGATGGGTCGCCGCCGCGATGTTCAGGTCAAGCATCTGCTGCACCTTGCCCCAGTCAGCGGTCGTAAACTCGCCATAATCCCCCATTCCCGCATTGTTGACCAGGAGGTTCGGCGCCCATTCCGTACCTGCCAACCGATCAATCAGTTCCCGGCGTGAAGCTGCACACGAAAGATCCGCCGGAAAGATAGCCACTTTCAATCCCGGATAATCGCTGCGCAGCCTGCCCTCAAGTTGCCTGAGGATTTCCTCTCGTCGAGCTACCAGCACCATGCGGCTGCAGTGCGGCGCAAGTTGATGGGCAAACTCCTCGCCCAAGCCACCGGAGGCGCCTGTGATCAGCGAACAGTGATAGAGGAGATGGGTGTCCATGAAATCCCTGTCCTGGTCAGGTTCTACCCCGTCGGTTGTTGACCGGGTGGTGACTGGGCCTGGGTTTTCGCGATCCGCAACGGGAGTCGCACCACCAACTCTCCATCAATCGTGACATCAACATGATAGATTCCCTCACTGGGAAATTTGAGTCCCTGAAAGTTGAGGACGAGGTTGCGGGTCAGAAAGGGAACTTCATCGGGCACCTGAATCGGCATATCAGCCCGAATGGGCATTTTAGATGAATCGATTGAATGCCCGTCCTCGTCGATGATGTTGATCGTCATCTTGTGATCACCCGAATCTTCGGGCAGCACACATATCCGCATGGCAAGCGAACAGTGGGGATGAACAACGGGGAGCTGGGGAGCACAAAGCGCATCGAAAGTGCCGTTGATGACCAGCTTGCCGTTCCCGTAATCGGCCGCAAAGTCGCAGAGGGTTGCTATTTGAATATCCATTGAATGTCAGGAAACTAGCTGTGTCTGAACCGCCGTGGAGGAAAGGTCCAGCGTCAATTAGATGGCCTACTCACCCTCTTCAACCGGGATGGCCACCGGCGCATCATCGACCGGGATGGCAGGGAGGGCTTCCCCGGCTGGATCAATTGGTTCACCGTCCTCATCGCGAGGATCCACCGGGATGGCGCGAAGAATCTTACCGCTCGGAATGATGACATTGCCATCCTCGTCCACAGGCAGGGCAACGGGAATATCCGGTTCGCCTTCCGGAGACTCCTCTACCACGATGAGAGCCCTGGATGGCGGCCTGATCATGTTCTGGATCTCATCTTTGAACTTTTCGAAAAACTCCGGGATCATCGGAGCGGCCTTGCGTCCTCCCGAAACTTCCTCGTCAGGATCGCCTTCATATAGCACCGCAAAGGCAAGGCGGGGGTTCTCGGCCGGGAAGAAGCCCGCATACCAGGCAATTTCCTGGTTGTGAGCCGGAATCCATTGCCCGGTGCCCGTCTTGGCGCACACCTCGGCAAAGCTCAAAGACCCCCTCCCACCCGTGCCCCAACTGGTATGCACCACGTCATACATACCCTGGTGCACTACCTGCACGGCATCGGGATCCAGATGAAGCGCATTACGCGATTGAGGTTCACATGCCTGCATTACCCCTCCGACGGGATCCTGTACCTGGCGGATCATCTGCAACTTGGGAAGAACCGATCCATTCGCAATACCCGCCATGGACTGGGCCACCTGGAGCGGAGTGGCCTCCCACGCCTGTCCGATCGAGTAGTTTGCAGTATCTCCATCGGTAAAGGGCCGTCCAAATCGCTTCAAAACATACTCATTCGTGGGCACCCGACCCGACGATTCCCCGAAGAGCGGCAACCCGGAACGGGATCCGTATCCCAGCTTGCGGGCAGTTGCCAGAAACGCACTCGGTCCCGTTTCGATGCCCACCTGATAAAACCAGCAGTTGTTCGAGCGAGCGAGCGCACGAGTCACATTCATCAACCCTTCCGGCTCCCGTGTCCAGTTCCACATCTTTGCCGGAGGCCTCGTGCCCACTTCGATGAAGTCCGGACAATCGATCTCGGTCCACTCCTCCACTACTTTACCCGTAAGGGCAGTAAGGGCCACCACCGGCTTAAAACTGGAAGCAGGCGGGTAGAGTCCCTGGAAAGCCCTTCCATACATTGGGCGGCCCTCATCGTCTGTCAGAGCCTTGAGTGCCTCGGTACTGATCCGGGGAATCCAGACGTTAATGTCATAACTTGGACGTGATGCCAGCACCAGCACCTCCCCAGTAGGGATATCGACAACGACGAACGCGCCCCGCTTGCAATGGTTCCCAAGGACCTCCTCAGCATGTAATTGCCAATCGAGATCGAAGGTAGTCACCACCGTGTGACCGATGCGCGGACGACGCGTCAACTCATCGCGCAATTTCTTCCCACCGGAATCAAAGATCACCTTGCGCTCCCCGGGACGCCCGGTGAGCTCCTGGTCCATCGTCTTTTCCAGTCCAGCATCACCATAGGTATCCTCAAAAAGAAGATCCCCATGTACGATGGGACCATCCGGCAATCGTCCCTTGCTGCGCACATACCCTATGACGTGTGCGGCAGAAGCACCTCCGGGGTAGTGCCGATGGTAGATCGGATGCATGACCAATCCGGGGATAAGCTGCTTCTTGTATGATTCTTCCTTGTCGGAAGGCACAAGAGAGGCAGCAAAAATGAGTGGCAGCCAGCGGCGGTGCTTGTAGTGCGAGAGGAACACCTCGTCCTCTACCTTGTAGTCTTTTCCCGCCAACCTTGAAGCGTGCGCCAGACGCTCCCTTGCCCAGGAAATGATCACAGCATCGACCGGATCCGGGAAATGTGCGAACTGGATGGCGAACTGGTAGCCCACCCTGTTCTGGGCAAGAGGCTTGCCATGTCGATCCGTGATCATTCCCCGGGGAGCGGGAATGCTGAGGGTCATGGTGCGGGCATCAGGACGCGTCAATACCGAGGCATTATCAGCCCCTTTTCCTTCGGGCCCGGGGCCATTGGCTCCCACCTTGGTCAAATCCTGCCCACAGAGAACACATGCAAGCGCCAGAACGAGGGCAGGAAGGAGTATCCGGCGGCTTCTCATGGCGGAGGCCAACAACTCTAACTCACCTCGACCCATTCAGCAATGCCGGGAATTTCCTGCCCTCATTGACGGTTCCTTCTCTCATCTCCCTGCAGAGTAGTGACTGGCCGGATGTCCCCCTCATTAATCTCCCCTCAAATCGGGACTATCGACCCGGAGGCGTATAAAGCGCGGAGTAACCCCGTCGTAGATAAACCGATCATCAGCCTGGATCCACTCACCCTGGTCCGTTGCTGTCAGCACAGCTTCAGACACGAAAGCCGAACCAGACTGCCACGACACGAGATCTGACGAGACCTCCGGGATCACCCGGTAATCCTCCGATAGATAAGGCCGGAAGTAGACCTGGCTCAATTCCCCACGGGAAGAGCGGAAGGGTGTTATCAAAGCTTCCGCATCAGCAAGGTACGGGTCCAGACCGAGCGCGAACTCGACCAGGTTTGGCAGGTCATCCCCATCCTCATCAGCCAGCCTCTGGGCTGCTGCCACATCCGGATCTCCAAACTGTCGCAGCGCCCACGCTTCGTAGGAATCCCTGAAGATCACGGTCACCTCACCAGTCTGGATCGGACCATCTTCAGGGGTCGCGATCAATGCGAACGTGTAGCGCCCCGCGACTGGAACCGTCACCGTGGTATCCTCATTGTTCCCATTCCCGAAGGTGGCCACCCCCGGACCATTCTCCAGGATCCAGTCGAGCGTAACGGTGGCAGGATCCAGGGGGCCGTAATGGACGGTAGCATTGAGAGTCGAACCTGCTGGCAGGACAATTTCCTGGTCCCTTCCGCCAAAAACAAAGAATCCGCTTCCGACACCAGGAGATCCCACTCCAACTGCTCCTGCCGTCCAACTCTCCCGTTCTCCCCACCACCCCGCATTGGCAGATTCATCAACAATCACCAACGAGTAGCCTCCCCCATCGGTAGAGGGATACCACGAATCCCGGTAGGTGAAATCGTGCACTACCGCATTGAGGGCAACGATCTCCAACCGCAGGCGATCCTGGTCATTGTCGAGTCTTCCAGACCACTCTCCCGCAATGTTAACCCCGAATCCATAGACCGCCTGGAATACATCCGTATCTGAAACCACAACGGCATATTCGCCTGGAGCCAGAGTCATGTCTGGAAATTCAAACTCAATCCCCTTTGTGAACTCTACCCCGTCAAGACTGATTGGAAGGTCTCCAGTGTTGCGGACTTCAATGAACTCCGAATCAGCAAACCCGGCAGGGTGATACATGATTTCCGTGATCCGGAGCGACTGCAGGACCAGGCTTTCAGCACTGAGGTCCGTGGCATTTGAAAATCCCGGAGTCGGAACCGGAAACTGGGCGTAAAGTGCCGCTCCATCCGTTGCGCGGCCCTGAGACTGATCTGGCGGGGCGCAAACGGTATGGACCCGGTCAATCTCCACCTGATTGGATCCATAAATCGCCACCCACCCATAGGAGGCTCCCAGCTTGAAAGGCAACTCGGAGGGACTGTTCGCCCCTGCCCCTACTGCCTCCAGAACTGCAAATCCCCCACCGCCAACGAAACTCAGGGCAGGTAGGGTCGCTGACCGGGTAAAGTTGAGGGGGTCATCAGTGATGAGCAAGCCCCCGATTGAGATTGGCAGCAGTTCCGGATTGTAGAGTTCCAAGAAGTCCTGGGTGTAGATGACCTCCGGCTTGCTCAGCCATTCATTGAGAAGCAGTCCCGCTGGATTACCCAGGGAGTGTGCCTGGTTGGATTCCCCGGGGGTAGGCAAAGTCAACCTCCAGGTCGTCTCTCCCGGCCCGGTCCGGCCTATGGACAGGTTCTCCACCTGGGGACCGAAAACCACGGAATCCACAAGTGCTCCATCTGGATTGAACAGCAGGACATTTTCTCCGGCACCATTCAGAGAGAAACCCAGGTGTATTCCCTGCCCCCTGCCCGAATCCGCATAGAGCATGAGGCGCTGATCACTGGCGATTGTTATCCCGGGAGGGAATACGAACTTACGGGGTTCAGAGGGATCGTCCGTGATCGAGTATCCACTGAGGGAGCGCGTTACCCCGGTGTTGCCTAACTCTATATAGTCGGGGAATTTCCCATCCACTTCATGGGCCGATTTGTTTACGGCGAATACCTCGCTAAGGTAGATCGCCCCATGAGGAGAGTTCTCCGAATCCAACGTAGCGGGAGCAAGGAGTGGTGGAGCGGGCCCCAATTCACCATCCACTATCCCCTCCACATGATTCCGCCGGGCATCCATGAAGTCAATGAGGTCATCGATAACATTCTCCGGGACCCAACCCGAGAGATGATTGGTCAGGAGCGCATCAAACCGTGTTTTCGAAAAACTGGTCTGCATCAGGTTGCGGAGAGCCTGGAAATAGCGGACCCGAATAGTGGGTTCCTCAAAAAGTGGAACGAGCGGTCCGAGGACTTGTCCCGATCGCACCATGTCGAAAATGGTGTGCTGGGGGTCGGCGATGCGCGATCCATCGCCCCGTCCCAGAATAGTGTCCAGGTCATGCGGGATGAATAGAAACCTTGGATCCAGCACTCCGCGATACATGCTATAGTCGTCATCGGTCCCGTTACTGGCATTCGTCTCACCGTTCGCTATGAGCGTTTCGACGGCAAACCAACGCATCCACTGGTCAAGGTTGGCCACGGCCTCGACCTGATTGATGTAATCCGGATCATTATCTGCCCGGTTCATAACCCGGAGAAACTCATCAAGGTCCGTCCAGTCATTTTCCGAGCCATTGGTCTGCTTTCCCCAGCCATCGCGGGCATAACGGTCCAGGTCCCCTCCGCGGTAGGCCCAGTTCACATCGGGGCGCACCTTCTTGTAGAGATTGCCCTGTGAATCCTTGGACATCTTCTTGTCAACGAATTCGAAATTGAGCGGTTGGAGATGTACGAAGCTACCGTAGTCTTCCTGTCTCTCTCTGGCCGGATCGCTTCCATTCCTCCGGAAAGCGATGCGCTTACTGTCGGGAGCGGGAAGATCACTTGCTTGAAAGAGCTTCATTCCAATGAATTGAAGCCAGGTGAACTGAGTATTCACATTCATCTGGCTCGATCCGTTCCAAGGCCTGTCACGGGGAATATTGATCCGCATTGGGGGCGGATTGTCCTGTCGACTACTAGCCCCCCGCACCCGCACACCGCACTGGTAGCGCACCACCGGACCGCTGCAATCATCCGCAACAAGGGTGCAATGGTGCTGCGCGTTCGAGTCGCGGTCGACCCCCGAGAAAGCCTGGCTTTCCGCCCGGGTCATGATTATTCGATAGATTCCTTCTCCTTCCGGATTAGGTTCGTCATCAACCTGATAGTGAAGGTTCGCTACCTGCCCGATATCGGTGGGCGCGGGCCAGGTCCGGACATTATTTCCGTCGCTGGCCGAAAGATAGAACTCGACGATCGTTTCTTCCTCCATGGCGGGCAGAGACGCCCCGAATACTCCGTCGTCAGCATCTCCGTCATCGTGCAACCCGTCATCCACCATCGCAATGGTCGAGAACTCGGGGGCTTCCAGAGCCGAAACACGGTAAAAAAGGGTGGCTGAAAGGTTTCTCATGGAGGTGTCACGCAATCTTGCCCGGATTGTAACCGTGTCCGTGGAGCGCGGAACGAGGGGACTGTGGGCGACGTCCTGGATCAAGGGCGCCACCGCACTTTCATCCAGGGCCGCAGAATTGACCGCGCCAGGAGTAGGCCCTCCGTCGCTTGCTTGCCAATTCTGGCCCGACTTATTGGTCAGCGCCGCCTGAATGAGCTCAAGGGACTCTCCCGTTCCATCATGCGCGGCCTCCCAGGTCCAACCGGGTTCACCGGTATCCGTTACGCGCGTGCGGGTAGCCCATTCTCCCTGGTCATGGTAACCCACCTCATCGACCTGCTCTCCCATCTCATCAACCAGTCGAATATTTTCTCCGCGATTGCTAAGAGAACCGGTCCACCCGCCGGTGAGCTGGTCCACTACCCCGTAAATGGAGGTAAACTCGTCCTGATCAGCAGCCACCACCAGGAAACCACCGGCCGGGATGGTGAGATCCGGAAAGGTGAAGCCGATTCCACTGGTGAAGCTCCAGTCCTTGATCCTCACGGGGCCGTCCCCGATATTCGCCAGTTCAATAAATTCGTGGGTGACATTTTCACTTTCCGGGTGGTACATGATCTCATTGATCACAATTGCATCGGAGGCACCCCCAATCTGGATGGTCACCTTGCCTGGACCAGAGCCCAGGGAGCCATCGCTTACCCGGTAAGTGAAACTGTCCGTCCCCGCAAATTCAGGAGGGTGAGTATAAATGAATGATCCGTCCTCATTAAGAGTGACATCCCCCTCTACAGGCGGATTTACAAGCGAGACCATGAGGGTGGCACTGTCGACGTCGAAATCGTTCGCTAGCACTCCCGCCGCTGCACCGATGGCCAATTCCTGGTTCAGAATGGCCAGATAGGAATCATCCACGGTGACAGGGGGATCGTTTATCCCCAAAACAGTAAGACTTACTGCTACGGGACCGGAGGCGCGCACCCCGTCCATTGCAGAATAAGTGAAGCCATCTGCCCCCTCGAAATCCTCCTCCGGTGTGTAGGAGAACGATCCGTCCTGGTTCAGGACCAGCAACCCGTGCGCGGGCGGCGAGAGGAGGACCGCCGTAAGGGGATCGTCCTCAGCATCGCTGTCATTGCTCAACACACCATCGCCAGCAAGAACGGTCCTGGGGGTATCCTCCTGTATGCTGTAGCTGTCGGTTACCCCGTTGGGCGCACGGTCCAGATAAATGGTGACCGTCGTTTCCGGCGAAGCAAGAACGCCATCAGTCGCACGGTAGGTGAAGCTCACCGATCCGGGACTCCCGTCGGCTGCACGATAAAAGAACGCTCCTACCGGACTCAGAATCAGGTCACCGCTCGTCACCGGATCGACTAATTCCGCCACCAGGGGCGTTCCATCGGGGTCAAAATCATTCGCCAGGACCCCATCCTGTTCATCCACTGTAATCCAGCCGCCTGGATCGATGGCATAGGTATCGGAAATAGTCTCCGGCACGTCTTCCACGTTGATCACATTCAGGGTAACGGTTTCCACCGGGGAAACTGACTTGCCGTCCGAGGCCGTGTAGGTGAAGGAGTCTGGCCCGAAATAATTGCGGGTCGGCAGATAGCTGAATGATCCGTCTCCATTGAAGTGGAGCACCCCGTGCAGGGTAGAACTGACCAGGGTCGCAGTCAGTTCATCCTCATCAGGATCCACGTCATTCATCAGGACTCCCTGGCTGGCGTTACGAACATATTCCGAGTCTTCCCCCGGCGAGTAGGTATCAGGCTGCGTTTCGGGAATGTCATTGAGCCCCGGCAGGACATTAATAGTCACCACCCCCAGCGAACTGGCCGCACCGTTGCTGGCGCGATAGACAAAACTATCCTCCCCCTCGAAATTGAGCTCTGGCGTGTAGAAAAACGTCCCGTTCGCATTGAGAACGATTGACCCATGAGTTGGACCGCTTTCCACGGTGGCCGTCAGACCCACCCCGTCGAGATCAGCATCGTTGTCCAGTAGTCCGTTCTTGGCATCGCGCACGATTTCCAGTTCCAAGTTGAAGCTAAGGTCCGAACTTCCCCGGTCGGCCTGGTGAATCTCCACTGCAAGGGTGTTATCCCCCCCCACGAAAAGGGCGGGCGAGACGGGAGGAAGAACAATCTCGAGATTGCCGTCATCTACCACACTCTGCTGGGCAAAATCGTCGTAGGATGGATCGGCATCTATATTGTCGATCCCGATCTGCGTTCCATTGAGAAAGACCACGATCCCGTCATCGCGAAAAACCCGGCAGGTGGCGCTCACGATCGCATCCGCATCCTCGACCGTGAAGGTGCGGCGGAAATACGTGGTGGGATGCTTGTCATTGCGATTCCCACCAAAACCAACCTCGGTATCCTCGTCTCCGTCGCCATATCCCAGTTCAGCTGGGCCACTTTCCCATTGTGAGTCGTTGTAGCCGGGATCTCGCCACGCATCACCCAGGTCCGTGCCCGTGTCGTTGAACCTCCAGTTCGCTCCATAAGGCACCACCGTTTCAGCGCCTCCCACTGCGCCCCCTGTCACAATCACTTCAAGAACTTCGTTTTCCAGAGCCACGTAACTGTCATCCTGCGTGACCGGGGCATCCGGACGCGGCTCTACTGTCAGAGTTACCACCGTCACCCCGGACTGCAGAGATCCATCGCTGGCGCGGTAACTGAAACTATCCGTGCCGAAGTAATCCTCATCAGGCGTATAAGTAAAAGTTCCATTCGAACTCAGGGTCAGCGACCCATGCTCTACGTCTTCTTCCCGGATAGCACTCAAATCCTCACTCTCCAGGTCACTGTCATTGTCAAGCACCCCTTCCCCGGGAATGCTCACGTTAAGCGATCCGTCTTCAGCAACGCTATACGTCTCAGGAACCGCAATCGGCGGATCGTTAACGGGCTGCACCTCTATTATCACAGTGGCTGGTTCCGAGGTTCCGTCCTCGTCCGTTACTGCGTAGGTAAAACTGTCCGTGCCAAAGAAATTAACCGCCGGGGTGTACAGGAACACCCCATCCGGAGCCATGTTCACCACCCCATGCACCGGCGGGCGCACCACCCCAGCAGATGCATTCTCTCCAACCGTGTCGTTCTCCATGACTCCCCCGCTGCTGTCAGCCCCCTGCGTGACGAAAACCTCGTCGAAGTATGCCCGGATCTCTTCATTGGGTCGACTGGTGCCATCACTGTATGCACCCAGGGAGAACGTGTGATTCCCGGCCTGTAAGGACACGCTGAAGCTCGCAGATTGCCAGTCAGAATCCCCCCCGTTGTTGATGTGAACCAGAGAGTTGTTCGTGTCATCACCATAGCGAACGCCATCAATCTCCAGAATCGCTTCTCCGAACTCGCTGGCCTCAAGTGGCTCGGTATTAATCAAGCGGTAGCGCAAGCTGACCTCCAGGGTAGCGGCCGCCGCCAGGGTAAAACTCTGGGTGAAGGCGCCCGAGGTCGCATAAGGACCTGCCACAGTCCGGTTATCGAGCCCGCCAATCGTCACCTGTAATCCTGCTCCGGAAAACCCGCCGGACGGATCGAGAATCCCGGCCGCGTACTCCGGTTGATCCGTCCCGAAGGCATCATCCAGGAATACGAACCCTCCCGCCAATCCTCCGCCACCCTGCAGGCTGATATCCAGTCCAGCGTCAGAACTCCCGAGACTCCCCTGATGAACCTCAACCGCAATGGTATTTGTTCCGGCCACCAGCACACCGGCCACGTCCAGTTCCACATCGTTATAGGTCGACTCATTGCCGTTCCTCGCAAAGGTATTGGAATCGATCGCAGTGCCCGGCATGAAGATCGATCCCGCCTCCACTCCGTTGATATAAATGACGCAGCCATCGTCCACCGCCAGATTGGCAATCCAGTTTTCCCTGGCGGCGTCCTCCGGAGTGAGAACGAAGGTGTTCCGAAAGAGATAGGTCGTAACTGTATTCTGCCCGTTGGGACCATCTCCGATCCCCCTAAGAAGATTGGGAGTAATCGCTGGAAAAGCCTGGACAATTCCACCCTGCAAGGGAAGTGCCCCCGACAACCAGGGACCAATGCTCGATGACCCGACCTCAAAGTCTACACTGTTCCAGGACCTCCCGGCATCATCCACCGGATAACTGTCGTTCGCTCCGATCTGATTCTCCAACGCATCGAGGTAATCCCAGTCACCATCAAAAACCGGAACAACTCCTCCCGAATTTGTGTCGAAGTCCACGGAAATAATCGGTCCGGACTGGGTATTCAGCACGAGATCCTCAGTAGCATCGTAGCGGTCATCCACTGCTACTGGGTCTGCAAAACCCGTAACTACAAATAGCAGACCGAGAAAGGCCGATCCGCCCCTGACTGGGATCCAGGAGCGAGAGGAAGATGGGTTGGAATTCTCCATCGGGAGCACAAGGAGGGAAGGAGCGAAACTATCCGGGGGGTGTGAATTTAACCCTAGACCTGCATACCGCTAACGGTCAATGCGCGGGTTCGCCTAAGTAACCGCAGGAAATATCCCATACCCGGGAAATCCCCCCTCTCCTCCCCCTCCCGGGTTACCAACCCCAGGCCCTTGGGTTCATCGTATTACCTCTCACGATTTCGGCAGGCAGAAAGATAAATTCAAGATCCCGGCTCTGCCGCGGGGCCATCCGGAAACGCACCATCTTCCGGACTCTCTCCTCGGCCGTGCGGATCGTGAGATCAACAATGATGGTGATCTCCCCATCCTCATCCGGAAACACTTCAAGCTCACCCGGAATCTGGTACTGCGCGAATACTTCGCCCGGACTGCCTTTCACGGGATGAAACTCAACCGTCTTTCCCAGCAAGTTCTGGGGATACCATTCCTTCCGTTGGGTAATCTTCGTTTCCACCTTCACCCGGTGCACGGTCAGGCCCCTGTGGTAACCGTCGTCTCCCTCCGCCTCGATCCTCCAGAGAAAAGGTCCGTCAAGCGTTCCCGACCCCGCCGTATAAACGCCTGCCGACAGCGCAAACCCGGAAGTTCCTCCGAGCGGCTTGACCGCACTGCGCACCAGGGCCCGGTTGACTTCCACGCCCTGCTCCCCCCGGTAGGATGAACGATCTGTCAGAACATGCCCACAAGACGCACAGAGCAAGCCGAAACCCATTGTCCACACCATCTGTGAACACCTCTTCCATCCTGCTCCAGTCCTCAGTCTCCATCTCGACATCGGGAAAAGCATTGTCATTCCCCACCAACTGAGTCACGACGTTTTTACCTGTTCTTCCGTGGACAGCTTGCCGAAGGTAAACCCCGAGAGAAGATCTCATCCAGCCATGCCCGAGTTCAACACCATCGCCATTCTACTCCTGGTCGCACTCCTTCTTCTCTGGAACCTCGACTTCCTGGCCACCCTGCTCAACCTGGGCTCCCTCAAACCGGAGTTACCCACCGAATTCTCCGATGTCTACAACCCGGAAAAATACGCAAAATCCCAGGAATACACCCGGGCCAATTCCCGCTTTGGGGTCATCTCCTCCATCGCCTCTCTAACGATCCTCCTCGTGTTCTGGTTCCTTGGTGGATTCAGCTGGCTTGATTCCTGGACACGCGGCCTGGGGTTCGGAGAGGGCGCCTTCGGAAAGGTCGCTACCGGCTTGGCCTACGTGTTTACTCTCCTCCTGGGAAACTACCTCCTCAACCTTCCCTTCACTATCTACGATACCTTTGTCCTCGAAGAGCGGTTCGGATTCAACAAGACCACACGTGGCACGTTCGTCCTCGATCAGGTCAAATCGATTGCCCTCATGACCCTCATCGGCGCGCCTCTCCTCGCCGGCATTCTCCTCATCTTTCATCATGTCCCACAAGCCTGGTTCTGGGCCTGGGTCACCTTCAGCGCCTTTGTCCTGATCGTCACCTATCTCGCTCCCTCCCTCATCATGCCACTCTTCAACAAGTTTGAACCGATGGAGGACGGCGGACTGAAGGATGCAATCTACCGGATGGCGGAGGAATGTGATTTCCCCCTGACTGAAATCACGGTCATGGACGGCTCGAGGCGTTCTGCCAAGTCCAACGCCTTCTTCATGGGATTCGGCAAGAACAAGAAGATCGCCCTTTACGATACCCTGGTTGAAAACCACTCCACCGAGGAATTGGTAGCCGTCCTGGCCCACGAGATCGGACACTTCAAGCGCAAGCACATCATCCAGCGCATTGTCCTTTCCATCGCTCAGTTCGGCATTCTCTTCTACCTTCTCGGTCACATCGTCGACCCTGAAAGCAGCTTCGCGCAGCAACTCTTTGCCGCCTTCGGCATCTCAGTCGACAACATCTCGCCACATGCCGGACTTATCTTCTTCGGTATTCTCTTCAGCCCGGTCAGTCGCTTCCTGGGAATCCTTCTCAACGCCTGGTCTCGCAAGCATGAGTTTGAGGCCGATGCCTACGCCGCCGAGGTGCAGAAGACCTCGGATCACCTGATCACCGCCCTGAAGAAACTCTCCGCCGATAATCTCTCCAACCTCACTCCCCACCGGTTCCGGGTCATCCTCGATTATTCCCACCCGCCCGTTCTTGTCCGGATCAATGCCCTCCGGAAGCTGACATTGTAACCAACCCCATGACTAGGCCTCTGGTTACCCATCTTGCTGCGGCCCTCGCGGGTGGACTCTGCCTCTTCCTCCTCATTCCCGCGAATGACGGCCAGAGCTCCACAGACAGCGTGCGTCCCGGCCACTCCGGCCCACCCCCCCGCAAATCATACCGGCCTCCCGCCTTGTCTCCGGCTGACCCCCTCTCCCTCCAGGACGGCGGAGACGACGCCTTCACGGAGAAAGCCCTGCTGAAGTTCCTCGAAGAGGCCGGGATGAAGGTTCCATCCCGCAGGGAGCTGGAGGAATACCTCAGCACTCGCAAGCACTCCGCTGAGGCGTATCTAGCGGCCGGCTTTATCCTTCAGGATGCCGGACTTCTCAGGGCCGCCCTTGAGAGGGAGCCTTCCAATCCTCACGTCCTCTTCACCCTCGCCTCCCGCGATGACTTTTCCCCCTCTGATCGTCTGTCCTGGGCCCGGCAACTCCAGGACCTGCAACCGGATAATTCCCTCGCGTCCTACCTCATCGCCAGCCTCGACTGGGAATCCGGGCAAATCGATTCTGCTCTTTCATCACTTGAGCGGGCCCACGATCAGGAAGGCTTTCAGAGCTTCACCTCTGAATCCATGATGGCTGTGACTGATGCCCTTCGGGCAACCGGCAGCAGCCCCGGCGGCGCCTCGCTCTACAGTACATGGAACGCCCAGTTGCCACACATCCACCAACTTCTTACCCTTAGCCGAAGCCTGTTGACGCATGCGCAGGCCGCACCTCCCGGGATAGCGGCCATCCTGAGAGAGCAGAATGCCGCCCTGGGACTGCGCCTTGCAGAAGCATCAAAACCAACCTCCACTATTTCGGAATTAGTCGGCCTTGCCATCCAGAACAACGCCTACAAGAACCTTCCCGAGGGCGCCTCTCTGCCGATCGAAGGGATTGACGCCCGGCACTTCCAGCAGTCGCATGACCAGCGCAAGCGAGAAATCCGGGAAGCCCATACCATCGAACCCCTTGAGCTACTCCGCAACTCACCAGATCTGGTCGAAGGCTACACCTTGCGGGTTCAGGTGCTCGGAGAAATTGAGGCCATGCATTGGCTCCGCTCGCACTCGAGGCCACCCGGGGATCAAGGCAACCCCAATCCGCCAGCAACTGGCAACCCGGGCACCGGAAGGTAAACAGGGTAAGACGACAAGACTACGCCCCTGCAGCCTGTCATTGGGCCCGGCGGGTCAGGCCTCTCCCCTGAGCGGCACCGCAACCGCCTGACACTCTTCCTTCCAGCCAGGAAAATTCCACACATTGGGAAAGCCCCTGCACTGAACCGGCTTCACGTCGTGAATGCGGCATTCGTCTCCCTCCAGCATGATGCACTCCGTGCTTGATTCCTTGTCGATGAGGGCCAACCCGCTCCGATTCGCACGGATCCGCGTGAATTCCTGGATAAATTCGTGCTCTTTCAGGCCCAGAAAAGACGCAATCTTCGTGATCTCGTCGTCCTCTACTTCCACATCCCCCTCCCACTTGCAACACGCAGTGCAGCGCTGACAGACATAGTGATAGCGCGGTTTCTTGGACACGGAACAGGCCGGGAGGAAGGTCAGATGTTTAGAAGCAATCTCATTTCTCCCGGAGATGCACAACAAGTGCGAGACTTTTAGCCGGGCAGGTGTGGATGCCTCACCGACTCGCGTAGGCTGGACCCTGAGTAGTGATCAGGTCGTGATACCTCTTCACCTTCGCCTGAAACCCACGCCACTTCCGACCGGGCCTTCCGTTATCGAGCAGGAAATGCGGACAGTTCTTGTGTGCCGGGCTCATCCCGCGACGCGGCCAGTGGTAATGCGGCACTACCTTGGAAAGCGGAATGTCATACTTGTACATCAGATAAGCCGCCAACTTGGCAGTCCGATCAACCGTACGGGTCCGGCTGTTACCCCGATGCTCACACATCTCGATCCCGATCGAGTACTTGTTACCCGGTCCATTCAGGTCCGCATGCCGTCCAGTGATATTGGTTGGCAAATGCTGCACCGCTACATTCTCATCAACAGTGTAGTGCCACGCGAGACTCCCAAGCTTGCTGCCCTTGAGGGCCAGCGAGTGCCGCCAGGGATCGGCACCCCTGCTCCAATTCTGCGTACTGTGGATGGTAATATAGCGCGGACGCATGGAACTCTGGCCTCGGCGTCCCCGCGCACTTCTGGGGAGGTAGTCCTTGTGTACCCTGACCTCGCCAAGGAGCGAGAGAGGCAACTTGCCTGGAACCGGAGCGGGCGCGGTCACAGACACGTTTTGGTAGGAGCGGTTGGGCGTCACCTTGACCGGCTGGGATCCATGGTGCCCCGCCCGGTAATAATTCTGCAAACTACCATAAAAGCCTCCCCCTGCGTAGCCCGCACCCCGGCTACTGAATTTCCCGCTTTCGGTTCCAGAACACCCCAAGACCAAGAACGAGGCTATTGCAACAGTTCCGCTGAGTGAATAATTGAGGGAATTCCCCATAGGTAGTTTTCCTGTTATTTACAGGTTATCAACATACTAACGGATTATTCACATTTGTGAAGATCTAAGTTGCCTCCTCTCGTGCCACCTGTCTCTGTCGTGTCCGAATCAGCTCCGATTCCTCAGTTCCTGCAATAAACTCCCCGGCGGAAGTCTTGGATTTCGCCCGGCACCACTGTGCCTTCGACCAACTGGTCGCGAGTCGCGGCGGAGATCGTCCGCTGACCCTCGGTCCGGTCGAGGCTCCCGCCCATGCCTTCCTGGCGGCCCTTCTTTCAAAATCCATAGGGTCCGCTTCCCGGATCTGGATTCTCGGCGGATCGACGCGTCACCGCGAACGGGTGGCCACAGAACTCCGTGGCTGGCAGATTGATGCCATTACACTTCCCGATCCGGCACCCGAGGACTTCGAAATGGAACTGTGCGACCCGGAACGGGACGCAGAGCGCCTGACTGCCTTCCAGTGCCTCCGTGAACATCCCAAGGATGGTCCCGCAGTGGCCCTCGCATCGGCTGAGGTCTTCGCCCATTCCGCTCCCTGTCCCGATGAATTCGACTCCTCCTTTCTTCATCTGCAGGTCGAAAGTGAATGCGATCCCGACGAGTTGAAGGAGACTCTGCTCAAGGTCGGGCTTGAGGAGGTAGCCCAGGTCCATGCTCGCCAGCAGTTCGCGCGGCGAGGCGGGATCCTCGATGTCTTCCCCATCCAGGCGCGCGTCCCTCTTCGGATCGAGTTCTTTGACCGTATGATCGAATCCATCCGCGAGTTTGACCTCGATTCGCAGACTTCAATCCGACGGCTCGATGATGCCGAAATCGTACTCTCCCCACCCGCACTGGATCGACACCTCGCAGACTGGTTCCAGGACAACGATACTGTCCTCGCCCTTGAAGATGGAATAGAAGATGCCGATATTGTCCTCACTGACGATCCCGCCGTAAGTGACTCCAACCTGGAAGCCTATGGGACCCCCTTCGCTCACTTCGACGCCGGCGATTTCATCCTGCATGAAGCACAGCAAAGTACTGTCTTCCATCATATCAATGACTGGCTTGCCGGCGGGTGGACCGTCTGTGTCGCCGCCGCGACCGAGGGCGAAAGGGAGCGCTTCCGCGAACTGAGTGGTACCCATCTCCCGGTAACGGGATGTAACTTTCTCGATCTTGCCATCCCAGAGGGTTTCGTCCTGCGCTCGGCCAAGCTGGCGGTCCTCTCCCTCGCCGAACTGCTCGGCCGTTACCACACTTCCGTCCGCCCGACCCGGCTACAGCGCCTTGAGAAGGTCCGCTCGCACTCTGCCGCCACGGAACTGGACCAACTGAATGAAGACGACCTCGTCGTACACGCTGACTACGGCATCGGACGCTACCGGGGACTGTCCCAGAACGAGGAAGGAGAAGAGGAATTATCCATTGAATACCGGGACGGGAGCTCTCTGCACGTTCCCATCGAGCAATCGTACCTCGTCTCGCGCTACGTCGGGGTTGGAGGAAAGGCCCCTCTCCTGAGCCGACTCGGTGACGGGCGCTGGAGCAAGGTCCGTAAGTCCGCGGAAGCCGCGATCATGGACTACGCCGCCCGCCTCCTGCGCACTCACGCCGAACGTGAATCCCAGCAAGGCCACGCCCATCCGGCCGATACCAGGTGGATGTGGGAATTCGAGAACTCCTTTCCCTTTACCGAAACGCCTGACCAGATCCGGGCCATCTCGGAAACGAAGGCGGACATGGAGTCCAGCCAGCCAATGGATCGTCTGATCTGCGGCGATGTCGGATTCGGCAAGACCGAGGTGGCCATTCGTGCAGCCTTCAAGGCCGTAACCGGCGGCAGCCAGGTTGCCATTCTGGTACCTACCACCGTGCTGGCGGAACAGCACTGGCGCACTTTCCGCGAACGTATGAGCGAGTTCCCCATCCGTATCGAACTCCTCAGTCGATTCCGCAAGCCCAGCGAAATTGCGGAAACTATCAAGGGCATCGCCCATGGCAGCGTAGACATTGTGATCGGCACCCACCGGCTCCTTTCGGGGGACGTATCCTTCCAGAACCTCGGCCTTGCCATCGTCGACGAGGAACAGCGCTTCGGGGTCAGGCACAAGGAGCAATTCAAGGAACGCTTCTGCCAGATCGACCTCCTTACCCTCTCGGCCACCCCTATTCCCCGCACCCTCTACTTTTCACTCATGGGCGTACGGGACATGTCGACTATCGACACTGCCCCGCCTGACCGCATACCTGTTCACACTTCGGTCTGTGCCTATGATGAACGGGTGATCCGGGACAGCGTACGCCGGGAGCTGGAACGCGAAGGACAGGTCTTCTTCCTCCACAACCGCGTCCAGAGCATTGAGATGGTCCGGAAACGTCTGCAGGAACTGGTCCCCGAAGCCAGGATCCTGGTGGGACACGGACAGATGGCCCGCGACGACCTGGAAGAGGTAATGCACACCTTCGTCGACGGAAAAGCCGATGTCCTTCTATCCACTACCATCATTGAAAGTGGCATCGACATCCCAAACGCCAACACCATTCTCATTGACCGGGCCGACCGATTCGGACTGGCCGATCTCTACCAGTTGAGGGGGCGGGTCGGCCGTGCCACCCGGCGTGCCTACGCCATCCTCATGCTCCCGCGGGACCAGATTTCGACCGGTGATGCGAAAAAACGCGTAAGCGCCATCAAGCAGTACACCGCCCTCGGATCGGGCTTCAAGATCGCCATGCGCGATCTCGAGATCCGGGGGGCCGGCAACCTGCTCGGAACACGGCAGTCGGGCCATATCGCAGCGGTGGGCTTTGATCTCTACTGCCAGCTACTTCGCCAATCGGTCGAGCGCCTGAGCGGTCGCACGGTACGCCGACGAACGGATGTTGTCCTGCGGGCCGACTTCCTCTCCTTCTCCGAATCGCGCTACGAGGATTCTGACAAGGAACAACTTCCCGTATATATTCCCGCCGGATACATCACGGATTCGAAGTCCCGTCTCGCGGCCTACCGGGAACTGGCGAGCCTTGCCGGGCAGGACGAGCTGCGCAGCTACGAAGAACGTCTGCGGGATCGCTTCGGGCAGATTCCCGCCCCCGCCCGCAACCTGATCCAGGTCAGCCGCCTCAGGCTGGAAGCGGCCGCCGCTGGGGCCGAGATGGTGGAGATCCGCGGTGATCGCCTCATGGTTCAACGTAACGGAGGATACCTCATGATCAATAACCGCCACTTTCCTCGCTTGAGATCCACGGATTCGAGCCGTATGCTCTCCGAAGCAGTCGAATGGCTAGAGTCCCTTAATCCGCCATGAAATTTCTCCTCTTCGCAACCACCATTCTGATCACTCCCCTGACCGCCGCCCCGGTTCCCCTTCTCAGGACCGCCGCGACCGTTAACGGTAAGATGATCAGCACGCGGGAAGTCCAACAGCAACTGGCCCCCACTATCGGGATGCTGATGGCTAAGTACCCGCGCCGTGGTGAGAAATTCAAGAAGGCCCTCACTGAAGCGCACAAGGAAGTACTCGACCAGCTCATCGAGCACAAACTGGTCCTCAGCAACCTTGAGGAGAAGAAGCTTCAGATTCCGGAATACATCGTCAAGCAGGAGGTCGAAAGATTCATCCGCATCAACTTCAAGGGAAGCCAGGAGGAATTCCGCAACTACCTCAAGGCCAGCAGCATGACCCGCCGGGAATTTGAAAGGTCGCAGCAGGAGAAGATCCTGGTCCAGTCCTTCAAGCGCGAACAGTTCAAGGATGTGGCTCCTGCCACCGATGCCGAGATCAGAAAACGCTTCGGTGAACGTGCCGCCGACCTGCGGGACCGCACCAAAGACAGGATCACCTTTCGCAAGATCTACATCCCCGCTATCGACAAGGACAACCCTGTCGCCACGCAGGAAGAGCAACTTACCCTCGCTGAAAAACTGGCAGTCCAGGTGAAGGGAGGAGCCGACTTCTCCTCCATCGCCAAGTCCCACTCCTCAGGGGCCTTTGCGGACAAGGGCGGTCTATGGGAAGACACCCTCCGCTCTGATCTTGAGATCGGCTTTGCCGACATCCTCTTCGATACGTCCGAAGGGACCATCGTAGGCCCACTCAAGGACAGACTTGGCTTCACAATCGTAAAGGTCGTTAAGATCACCCAGGGGGCCCTGCCCACCTTTGATACCGAGATGAGGGAACGCATGCGCACAGAGGTCGAAATCGAAAAGCGCTCCGGACGCTACGATGAGTGGATCAAGATGCTCAAGCGTACCGCCATCATCCGGCGTAATGCGTAATCGTCCTTTCCTCGAGGGCGCAGAAACACCATGCACACCGCTGTCTACGCCGGGAGCTTTGACCCTCCAACCAACGGACACCTCTGGATGATCCAGCGCGGTCTTGAGCTATTCGACCGTCTTATCGTCGCGATCGGAACCAACCCCGAGAAACATTACAGTTTCTCGGTTGAGGAACGCCTCGAACTCCTGAAGGCCTCCGTGCCTTCCTGTGAGCGACTCACTTTCTCGAATTTCGATAATCGCTACCTGGTCGACTATGCCAAGGAACAGAATGCGGCCTACATCCTGCGCGGGGTGCGCACCGCGGACGACTACGAATACGAGCGCGTCATGCGCCATATCAATGCCGACCTTGCCCCGGAGATCACCACCATCTTCCTCATGCCTCCCCGTGATATCGCGGAACTGAGTTCCAGCATGGTCAAGAGCCTGATCGGTCCCGAGGGCTGGGAAGACACCGTGCGGCGCTACGTTCCGGATCCCGTTTTCGAGGCCCTCTCTGCCACAAACACAGACGCGTAGGGAGTCCCCGGACGGCATATATTCGTCTGTCGACTGCTCCCCCTTCGCCCTTTAATCTTCTCCTCATGCAGACCCTCGCGATCGCGCTTGGCGCCCTTGTCCTCTACCTGGTGGCCTACCACACCTACGGCAGGTTCCTCGCCCGCAAGATTTTCAAGCTCGACCCCGCGGCCCGCGTTCCCTCCGTCGAGATGGAGGATGGCAGCGACTACGTTCCCACCCGCAAGGGCGTCATCTTCGGACATCACTTTACCAGCATTGCGGGCACCGGCCCGATCGTCGGGCCCGCCCTAGCCGTAATCTGGGGTTGGGTTCCCGCCCTCCTCTGGGTTCTTTTCGGATCCATTCTCATCGGTGCAGTCCACGATTTCGGGGCCCTCGTGGTCTCCATGCGCAACCGTGGCCAGACCGTGGGAGATATCGCAGGGCGGGTCCTCAGCAAACGCACCCGTCTCCTCTTCCTCTCCGTCCTCTTCCTCGCCCTCACCATTGTGCTGGCCATCTTCGGACTGGTCATTGCTGCCGTGCTGAAACAATACCCGGCCGCCATCCTGCCCTGCCTCGTCCAGATTCCCATCGCCATCGTGATCGGAGTCTATCTTCACCGCCGCGGGGTCAATCTCATCATCCCCTCCCTCCTCACCCTTGCCATCATGTATCTCACCGTGGCGTTCGGGAACGTAGGATTCCTCGCCGATATCAACCAGAGCCTAGCAGCCCTGCCGGTAGTCGCCTGGGTCGCTATTCTCCTTCTCTATTCCTACCTTGCCTCCGTCCTCCCGGTCTGGACTCTCCTTCAACCCCGGGATTTCATCAACTCCCTCCAGCTTATTTCCACCCTTGGCCTCATCGTGATCGGCCTCGTGGTGGCTGGTCTCATCGGGGGGGCACCCGCGTCCCCCGGGGGCGATCGCCAGAGCCTTGAGATCGTGGCCCCCGCCTTTCGGGCTGCCCCGGAGGGAGCTCCCTGGATCTTCCCCTTCCTCTTCATCACCATCGCCTGCGGAGCAATCTCGGGCTTTCACTGCCTGGTCTCTTCCGGCACCTCTTCCAAGCAACTGAAGTCCGAATCCGATGCCCAGTTCGTGGGCTATGGCTCAATGCTCACCGAGGGTTTCCTTGCCACCCTCGTTATCCTCGCCTGCGTGGCCGGCCTCGGACTGGGAGCAAAGGGCGCGGACGGGACCCTCTTCGGGAGCGCAGCTTACGAGGCCCGCTACGGTTCCTGGGCTTCCCTCGGCAGTCTCGGCGCCAAGGTCGGAGCCTTCGTGGAGGGCTCGGCCAACTTCCTGGTGGCTCTCGGCATGAAGGCTCCGTTCGCAGTCGCCCTCATGGGTGTCTTCGTCGCCTCCTTTGCCGCCACCACCCTCGACACCGCCTGCCGCCTGCAGCGCTACGTGGTTCAGGAACTGGCTTCCACCTTCGTTCCAAGGGAGGCATCTGCACCTTCCCGCCATCCCCTCTCCATCCTTACCAACAAGCACGGAGCCACCATCTTTGCCATTATTCTCGCCGGCGCCCTCGCAGCCCTTCCCCCACCAGGTGCGGCCTGGACTCTCGACTCTGCCGGCAAGGGTGGCCTGATCCTCTGGCCTCTCTTCGGTGCCACCAACCAGCTCCTCGCCGGACTTGCCTTCCTCGTCATCACCTTCTGGCTCTGGCGCCGGGCCCTCCCCGTCTGGTTCATCGTCCCTCCGACCATCCTGATGCTCGTTCTTCCCGGCATCGCGATGGGGATCAAGGTCTACGAATTTTTCCAGAACGCCCAGATCCTTCTAGCTGTCCTCGGCCTCGCCACCATTGCCCTCCAGCTCTGGATCATATTTGAGGCGGTGGCTGCCTGGCCCCGGGCCCGGGGCGTACTGGAAGACCTCTCCGGCTCCACCGAGTCCCTTCCGGAGGGAGGACGGAGCTGCTAGCCCCGGCGGCAATCCCTGCAACAGTTGATCACCATTCGCCCGCAACCTGCCATTCCTCCAGCAACTCCTGGGGGCAGTCATCGAGGAAGCGTGAGGGCCGCTGGATCACGTCCCCGGAATAACTCTTGGGATTGATCTGGGGATAGGTCAGGTAGAGTTCGTCCTTGGCCCTCGTGATGGCCACGTAAAAGAGACGCCGTTCCTCCTCCAGCATGTAATCGTCATCCGCATCGAGCACCCGTCCGTTGGGAAACATCCCGTCGGTCAGGGAAATCACAAATACCACCTTCCACTCCAGCCCCTTGGCCTGGTGAACGGAAGAGAGCACGACCTGTTCCTTGTCCAGTTCCGCCTTACTCCCGCTGGGGTCTCCATCGACCGCCGACATGAGCGAGAGCTGCGCCAGGCATTCGAGGATATCATCGAAACGGTCCGAGTAGTTCATCAGTTCCTCGAGGTCAGAACGCCGGTTCTCGTAGTTGTCGAAGGACTCCCGCATGACCTCGTCGTAAACCCCCTCCAGGACACTGAAGATCATCTCGGAGGGACGGGCGAAGCCTTCCTCCGTCACCAGTTCATCAAGGGTATGGCCGAGCTGCTCCCAGTGGCTCACCGATTTCCTTGGCACTGGGAGTTCGTCGAGAATATCGGAAAAACAGGCCGGCGGCTCCTCCGATGCTGCGTGGGGTGTCGCGGCCCATCCCCGCCAGAGCTTATCGGCATTCTTTCCCCCGATCCCGGGCAGGAGACTCACCATCCGCTTGAAACTGACCTCGTCCCGCCGATTGGTCACGAAGCGCATGAAGGCCGCCACATCCTTGATGTGGGCCTGCTCAAAGAAACGCAGTCCGCTCGTGATCTGGAAGGGGATGCCCCGGTTCCGGAGCTCCATCTGCAAGGTCATACTCTGGTGATGCGCCCGGTAGAGCACTGCCATTTCCTCCAGTTCCACTCCCTCGTCCCGCAATTCCAGGATCCGCTGGGCCACGAACTGGGCCTGGGCATTGGGGTCTTCCAGCGGCACCAGAGCCGGCATCATGGCCCCGCCCTCCCGCGCCGCCTGCAAATCCTTTTCGAAGCGGTGGCGGTTGGCCTTGATGGCAGAGTTGGAGAGATCGAGGATCTCGGGCACACTACGGTAATTCTTCTCGATCCGGTAGACCTGCGCCTCGGGGTAGCGCTCGGGAAAACTCAGGATGTTATCCATGTCGGCCCCCCGCCACGAGTAGATCGACTGGGCGTCATCACCCACCACCATCAGGCTCTGGTGTTCCCCGACCAGCAGGTCCACCAGCTCGCTCTGAACCTGGTTGGTGTCCTGGAATTCATCCACCAGGACATACTGGAAGCGCTTCTGGTAGAGACGCCGCAGTTCCTCGTCCTTCTGCAGGAGTCGGAGGGTAAGAACCAGGAGATCATCGAAATCCATCGAGTTGATCTCGCGTTTCTTCCTGCGGTAGCGTTCCTCCACCCGTGCGATCTCCTGCCCCCACTCCTCAAAGTAGGGATAACGCTCCTCAAGGAGGTCCTCAAGGGTCATCCCCGTATTCTCAATCAGGCTGAAGATCGAGATCAGGACATCGGGCTTGGGAAAGCGGCGCGCCGAGGTGTCGATCTCACACTCTGCGATGACCGTGTTCATGAGCGACTTCTGGTCATCCCGGTCCATGATGGAGAAGGACTTGGTGAATCCGATCTCTTCCGCATGCCGGCGCAGGATCCGGTTGCCCACCGAGTGAAACGTTCCTCCCCACATTTCGCTGACATCCCGGGGAACGAGGGCCCGCACCCGCTCCAGCATCTCCTGGGCCGCCTTGTTGGTGAAAGTCAGGAGGAGGATGTGGCGCGGTTCGATGCCCCTGTCCAGAAGGTAGGCCACCCGGTAGGTCAAGGTCCGGGTCTTGCCCGATCCCGCCCCCGCGATGACCAGGGCCGGACCCGGGGGCGACGAGACCGCCGCCAGTTGCTGCTCATTCAACTCCTCGGCAAAGTCGATCCCGGACGCACCAGTGGTGGTCGGACGCTGTAGGGTGTACTCGCGCGCCATGCTGGCTTACTCTCCCGCGGAACCCTTAGTATCGACCTCCGCAGCGTGCTCCTTGAATTTCCGCAATTCGCGCTTTACCACCGGAAGAAGGATATACAGCCCTATCAGATTCGGTATCACCATGGCGAAGAAGAGAGCATCGGAAAGGTCGAGGATATTCCCCAGTGAAGCCGCCGACCCGATCACCACGCAAAGACAGAAGACCACCTTGTAACCCAGCGCTACCGCCCGGTTCCCGCCGGTCAGGAACCCAAGGGCCTGCTCGCCGTAATAAGACCAGGTGATCATGGTCGAAAACGCGAAGAGGAAGACCGCCACCGCCAGCACCATCGGGAACCAGCCAATGACCCCCTTGAATGCCTGCGAAGTGAGCCAGATCCCGCCGCTCGTTCCACTACGCTCGGTGAGATCCTTCAGGCGAACCCAGCCGGAATCACCGGCCTCAGGATTATTCACCTTAGCCCATACCACTTCCCGGGTGTCAACTTTCCCCTCGTCATTGGTAAAACTTTCGGTCTCGACCGTCACCTTGCCGTCCACCGCGAGCTTCTCAACCTCCTCCTCCTTCTTCCCGGGGGCCACCCGAATCACCGCCCCATCTTCCCCGGCCGCATGCACGCCCTTTTCATCCTCAAGTTCGCTAACCGATCCCGCCACGATCCAGCCCATCCTGCCGGAACCCTTGGCAGTCACTTTTCGCCACTTCTCATCCACCTTCAACATCTGGCCCTTTTCGTAGGCGACCAGCTCCACCGCGGTGGCATCCGGCCCTTTGCGAAGAATGACCGAGTCTTCCGCCACGTCCGCATTCACCTTCCACATCCCGGTCACCACGATCACCAGAGCGGTCATGGTGCAAACCACCACCGTGTCCACGAAGGGTTCCAAAAGAGCCACCACGCCCTCACTGGCCGGCTTCTCGGTCTTCACCGCGGAGTGAGCGATGGCAGCTGATCCCACGCCTGCCTCGTTCGAGAACACCCCGCGCCTGATACCTTGGATCAGGGCGACGATGAATCCGCCCGTTGCTCCCCCGGCCGCCGCACTAGGCGAAAAGGCCTCCTTTACGATCGTCCCCAGCGCGCCCGGAACATCCCCGGCATGCGTGATCAGAACGATCGCGCAGGCTGCGATGTAGATCACGCACATGATGGGCACGAGAAACTCCGTCACCCGTGCAATCCATACAATTCCGCCGATGATCACCGCCCCGACCAGGACGGCCACCAAGGCTCCGAACATCCAAGCCGAGTTTTCACCCTGGAAAATGTTGAAGGTCTCCGAAACCTGGGCATGCGCCTGATTGACCTGGAACATATTGCCCGCACCCAGGGCTCCTCCGATACAGGCTATCGCGAAAATGATGGCCAGGATCATCCCGAGCCCGCCCAGCCCCTTCTCCTTCAGGCCGTCACGAAGATAATACATACCACCCCCCTGAACCGTCCCATCATCCGCTACTTTCCGGTATTTGACCCCCAGGGTACACTCCGTAAACTTGGAGGTCATCCCCAGGAACCCCATGACGATCATCCAGAATACCGCACCCGGCCCTCCGATCCCGATAGCGAGAGCCACTCCGGCAATGTTGCCAAGACCCACCGTACCTGAAAGGGCCGTGGCCAGCGCCTGAAAGTGCGTAATCCGCCCCGGATCATCCTTGGTGGAGTATCTGCCGCGAACCGTGCGAAGAGCCAAGCCGAAGGCCCGCAGGTTGATGAATCGAAAATAAATGCTCAAAAAGAGAGCTGTTACGGCCAGCATGACCAGAACCGCCGGAATCTCCGTGAAGGGGACCTTGAAGAAGATAACATCCGAAACAGCCTTCGAAATCGGTTCCATCCCCTTGTCGATTTTTTGACCTACCGTTTTCTCTTCAGACGCGCTAGCCACCAGAGCAGAGAGGAGCGAGATGAGAAGAACCAGCAGCGGGAGACGAGAGACACGGCGGAGAGTCATGAACACATGTGATGAATTTTGGGCAGCATGGACAGGGCCTCGGAACGCGACAAGGCCGAAGGAGAGTTTTGACCTCCCTGTATCACAATTCTAAAAAGTTTTCCGCATCGACGCCACCCTCCACCACCGCAAGGATGGTCCCGCTCCATGGATGACGAGAACCCTTCCCCATCCTCTCCTCGTTCCTCCTTCACCTGGGTCCCGGTAGTGACGGCAGCGGCCCTGCTGGCCATCCTCGGCGTGTTCGTTTCCCAGCGCTACGAACCCCCCCCGGTAATTTCAGCCGAAGCCCCCGGGAATATCTTCTCCGCGGAACGGGCCTTCAAGAGGCTCCAGCGACTCCTGCCCCACTCTCAACCCCACCCCCTCGGGTCCCCTGCCAACGAGAAATTCCGTGCCCAACTCCTACGGGAACTGAAAGACCTCGGTCTCGATCCAGAGGAGAATGATCACTGGGTCTCATCGGCCCGGGGATCAGGGGGTACCACCCTCTCCCGCGCTCGCAACCTCATGGCCGAGCTTCCCTCATCCAATCCCGACCTCCCCGCCCTTCTCCTTTCCTGCCACTACGATTCGGTGGCAGCAGGACCCGGAGCCAGCGACGACGGGGCCGCGGTGGCCGCCCTCCTCGAGGTTGCCGGTATCCTGATGAAGGAAACACCCCTTCCCCGTCCCGTGATTCTCCTCTTCACCGACGGGGAGGAACTGGGCCTCACCGGGGCCCTGGGATTCTCCCGCTTCAACGAAACCGCCGAGCGCATCGGCATGATCCTCAATTTCGAGGCCCGGGGCTCCTCCGGGGGCAGTCTCATGTTTGAGACCTCCGAGGGCAATTCCTGGATGATCGACCAGATGGCGCATGGCCTGCGCCGTCCCATGAGTAGTTCTGCCTACGTGACGGTCTACCGTACAATGCCCAACTCCTCTGACCTCACTGTATTCATGCAGCGCGGACTGGACGGTTTCAACTTTGCCTTTATCGGGCGCCCCAAACATTACCACACACCGCTCGATAACCTCGATCATCTCGACCGGCGAAGCCTCCAGCATCACGGCGACAATGCCCTGGAAATGACACGCCAACTCCTGACCTCCGACTGGAAGGACGCCACCTCGGACCAGGACGCGGTCTACACCGACCTTGCCGCCCGTTTCATTCTGGCCTGGCCGGAAAACTGGGGTCCCTGGTTTGCGGGCGCTGTTCTCCTCGCTCTTCTTCTCCCCTTTCTCCGCCTGCACAGGGACCGTCAGTGGCACATGCTCGAACTCTCGCGGGGAATCTCCTGCTGGATCCTGTGTAACCTTGTCGGAGTGGTCATGGGCTGGCTTGCCGCCACAGCTCTGCAGCACCTCGACAAGACTCCCACCCCCTGGCCTGATGCCATCCATTTTGACCTCCTTGTGCCCTCTTTCTGCGCGGTCGTGGGCGTCCTCCTGACAATTTGCTTTCTCCGTCCCGAGCCCACTCTCTTCTTTTTTCTTCACGGTCTCATTCTCGCACTCTGGGCCTTCATCCTTGGTGTGATCGCAGAGGGATTCTCTTATCTCTTTCTCATCCCGGCCTTTACTGCGGCCCTTGCCTCACTCTTTCTCCTCAACAACCGCCGGGAGAACCCCTTCCTTCTCACCACCGCCTGCCTGCTGCTCGGATCGGTCACGACCATCCTGATTGTTCCCTTCCTCAAATTTCTCCCCGATGCTCTTGGAATTACGATAGCCTCACCTCTCCTATCAGCGCTGGTGGCGTTGCTTCTCCTTCCCCTCGTCCCTCTCACCGGTTCTCTCTCCCGGAAGTGCCTGAGCTGCTGTGCCGCCCTTCTGGTTCTCGGATCCCTCGGGGCGGGTTACCTGGCGCTGCGGACTCCGGCCTTCACCACTGACTCCCCCCAACAGCTTAGCCTCACCTATTTCGAGGAACTCGACCGGGAGACCGGACAGATTTCCTTCGCAACCTGGGAAGGTTCCGTGCCAGCGGAACTGACCACCGGTCTGGATCCTCTTAAGGATGCCGAACACCTGTCCTTTCCCCTGCCAGGTTCAATCTTTGAGACCAAGAAGGCGAACCTGACCCTCCCCAAGCTCGAACTACTGGACTGGAACAACGAGAGCGAGACTCAGAGTGCCCGGATCAGGCTGACCCCAACCCTGCCTGGACAGGAGATCGTGATAGGATTGGACAAATCCCAGGCGCTCTCGGGCATCTCGGCCCTCGGCACCGATCTTCCCCTGCCGAAACCAGACCGGTCCAATCGGCAGTGGCTCCGTTTTCGCGGTATCACCCAGGACAGCCTCGAAATCGTCCTCACCTGGAAGAGAGCACCCACCCTCCTGCTCTCCCTCATCGGAAGCACGCCGGGACTTCCGGCCCACCTCGAGACACTCCGCTCCACCCGTGACCAATTGCCTGGCTGTGCTGCTCATCTCGGTGACCGCTCCATCGTCCTCCGGAAAGTACTTCTGGAGTCTCCGGTCTTCTAGATAACCTTGAAGATCGATCCCCTTTGCATGGGAGACCAGGAACTGGAGAAGTCCATCGTCAGGCGGCCTCCAGGACTGCCTGACGGTAGACGATCTTCCCGGCCTCCACTTCGGCCTCAATCATGTCGCCCTCGACAAAGGTTCCTTCCAGCACGTCCAGGCTAAGTGGATCGAGGAGGTGTTTCTGGATTGCCCGCTTGAGTGGTCGCGCCCCATAGACCGGATCATAACCCTGGTTAGCCAGGAATTCGGCGGCCCCGGAGCTCAGCAGCAGCCCAAGCCCCTGCCTGGACAACCGCTGCCTCACGCGCTCCAGCTGAAGTCCCACGATGCTCCCCAGTTCCTCGCGATTGAGTCGGTCAAAGGTGACTGTTTCATCCACCCGATTGAGAAATTCCGGACGGAAGTGCCCACGCAGGGCCTCGGCAATCCCGGCTTCCCTCTGTTCCGCATTCTCCTCTTCGGTAATGAACTGGCTCCCGATGTTTGAAGTCATGATCAGGACCGTATTCCGGAAATCCACCGTCCGGCCCTGTCCGTCGGTAACACGCCCGTCGTCGAGCACCTGCAGCAGAGCATTGAACACATCGGGATGGGCCTTCTCGATTTCATCAAAGAGGACCACCGAGTAGGGCTTACGCCGCACGTGTTCACTCAACTGTCCTCCCTCTTCATAACCCACGTATCCCGGGGGCGCACCGATCAGGCGGGACACGCTGTGTTTCTCCATATACTCCGACATGTCGATCCGTACCATGGCCCCCTCATCATCAAAGAGAAATTCGGCCAGGGCCTTGGAGAGCTCCGTTTTGCCCACCCCGGTCGGACCAAGAAAAAGGAAGGAACCGATGGGCCTATTTTCATCCTGTAAACCTGCCCGGGCACGCCGGACTGCATTGGAAACCGCTTCGATGGCTGTCCGCTGTCCGATAACGCGCTCCCCCAGGCGTTCTTCCATCTTCACGAGCTTGCAACGCTCACCTTCCTGGAGCCGGCTCACCGGGATACCCGTCCAGGCCGCCACCACCCTGGCGATATCCTCCTCAGTAACTTCTTCCTTCAGGAGTTGGCCGCCAAGATCCCGGTCCCCGAGGCGTTCCTGGGCCTGCTCCAGATTCTTCTCAGCCTCCGGCAGGGCCCCATAAGTCAGTTCCGAGGCCCGGGCCAGATCGCCGATACGTTTGGCCTGCTCAGCCTCCGTCTTAACCTGGTCGATATGCCCCTGAAACTTGCGGACTTCGTCGATAATCTTCTTCTCCTGGCGCCACTGCACCATCAGGCCTGCCGAGCGTTCCTTCAGGCTGGCCACCTCCTCCACCACCTTCTCCAGACGGGCTGAGCTCGCAGGATCGGTCTCCTTCTCCAGTGCCTGGCGCTCCATCTCAAGTTGCATGACCTGTCTCTCGATCTGGTCAATTTCCGTGGGCATGGAATCCAGTTCAATCTTGAGCCGGGACGCGGCCTCATCAACGAGGTCAACCGCCTTGTCGGGAAGGAAGCGGGCTGAAATGTAGCGATCCCCAAGATTGGCCGCCGCCACCAGGGCGCTGTCCTGGATCCGCACCCCATGGTGCACTTCATATCGTTCCTTGAGACCCCGGAGAATCGCGATGGAATCCTCGACCGAGGGTTCGTCCACCTTCACGGGCTGGAAGCGTCGCTCAAGAGCAGCATCCTTTTCAACATGCTTGCGGTATTCGTCGAGTGTAGTTGCCCCAATGGTGCGCAATTCCCCGCGGGCCAATTGCGGCTTGAGCAGATTTGAGGCATCGACCGCTCCTTCGCTCGCACCTGCCCCCACGATGGTATGGAGTTCATCAATAAACAGGACTATCTCTCCCTCCGCTTCGGTCACCTCCCTGAGGAACGCCTTGAGCCGATCCTCAAACTCCCCGCGATACTTGGCCCCTGCAATCATACCCCCAAGATCCATCGCAATGATACGCTTGCCCTTCATGGAGTCAGGCACATCGCCGCTTACGATACGACGGGCCAGGCCCTCCACGATGGCGGTCTTACCCGTGCCAGGTTCCCCGATAAGAACCGGGTTATTCTTGGTGCGGCGCGAAAGGACTTGAAGAATGCGTCGAATTTCCTCATCGCGTCCGATGACCGGATCGATCTTGCCCGACCGGGCGAGTGCACACAGGTCTGTTCCATACTTTTCCAGTGCCTGGTATTTCCCTTCCGGGGCTTCATCCGTGACCTTCTGGCTTCCGCGCACCTCCTGCAGTGCCTCGTCAAGGGCCTCCCGGGTTATCCCGGCCTCCTCCAGCAACTTCCCTGCCGGGGATCCGGCCTCCATTGCTCCAAGCAGAAAGTGCTCCACGCTGAGAAAGTCGTCTCCCAAATTCATGCGCGCCTCGTCGGCTGCCTCAAGGGTGGCCCGCAGACCGTAGCTGATCTGTGGCTGCGCGCTCGCACCCTCCATGCGCGGTTCCCGGTCGAGGGCCGCAATAATACTGGCCTTCAGAACGGGAAGGTCCACGCCTGCCTTTTCCAGCAGTGGAACCACGATTCCCCCTTCCTGCTGAATCAGTTCCAGCAGCACATGCGAACTCCGGAGCTCGGGATGAGCTGACTTGGATGCCAGTCGCTGGGCTGCCTGGAGCGCCTCCTGTAGTTTGATCGTCAATTTATCAAGACCCATGCTCCTCTCTTCGCAATCCGTGGACCAGAGCCCTGACCCGCTGAATCGAGGGAATTTTGCCCGTCAGGGGGACATCCTGACCCGCGTCCTGCGACAGCATGGCGTGTCGATTTGTCCCTTATCCTCCGTCTTGCCTCCCCGGTCGTTCCCGGAGATCCTCCGCCTCAATGACTCCCCGCCAGCGGCTTCTTCTCATCGCGCCCGGAATCCTCTTCCTGGTCGCCTTTGGTGCCTTTGAACTGGGTCGCTTGGCGAGCCGCAAGGAGGCCGAGCGCAGGGTAGCAGCCAAACATTATACCGCTCCCCCCGCCCTCTCCGAACAGGACAACGCCAGCCTGATCAAGAACCTGCGGGCACAGAATCTGGACAAGCGCCGGTTTTCATTCGCCCGCGTCATCGAAGGTTCCACCGGCAAGACGGTCACGGCCTTCGACAGCCGGGAACCCGGTGCCGCCGTCATTCTGGAAGCAATCCGAAAGGCCTCCGATCATGCCTTGCAGGTTCATAGCAAGGAAAGTTCTCCCCTGCGCAATCTGAGCCGTATCAATGAGGCATCCCGCTTCTTCGAGGACACCCTGCGGGAACAGATCGACGCAAACCCTGCTCTTTTCTGCACCATCCCCCTCACCAGCGACGGGAGGGAACAACGCACGGGCTACCCTGATCTCCGGATTGAACATGTTGATTCCGGGACAGTAGCCTACCTCGATCCCAAACTCTACGAGGAAGGAAACCGCAGGTCCACCTTGCGGAGTTTCTACTACAAGCTTGGATCGGCGCCATCCAAGGTCACCGAAGATGCTCACCATCTTCTTCTCGGTTTCGCACATGATGGATTAGCGGGACTCTGGAGCTTTACCGGTTGGGAACTCCTCGATCTCACCACCCTTGAGGTCGGTCTGAAGGCAGAATTCCAGGCCTCCAACCAGGACCTCTATGACGAAGGATCCCCCCTGGCATCATCCCGGTCGACTGACGCCCAGTGAGTCGGCAATACATTACAAATTGTGGTTAAATTCCGTGCGCTGGATGAGATTCACCCCTAGGCTCCGCCCGTGGGATCTCATCCTTCCCGGACCAGCGGTAGTGTCGCCATGGACGACTACCTTGAGCAGATCCTCCATCTCATCAAGGAGAAGGGATATGCCCGACCCGTTGATATTTCCCGGCGTTTGAGCATTTCACAGGCCAGCGTAACCAACATGCTCCAGCGCCTCGATTCCGAGGGCCTCGTGAAGCACGAGAAGTACCGCGGAACGGTCCTCACCAAGGAGGGTGAGCAAATCGCCCAGGCAATCATGGATCGCCACGAACTTCTCACCGAATTCCTGAGACTCTTCGGAATCGACGAGGAGACTATTTACCGTGATGTAGAAGGCATGGAACACCATGTCTCCCGGGCCACCCTCAATGCCCTGCGAGCCGTCACCGAAACCCTGCGCGAAACCCCTGATTTCCGCGAACGGGTGTTGAAACGTCTGGGCGAGTAGGCAGATTCACCTTGCCGCGCTCCGGCTGCCCCGGTCAAATCGCCAATACCCAGTTCGCACTAAGCCATGAAATTCCTGTCTCTCCTCACGCTTTCCCTCTTTTCCTCTTCTCTCGCTTTCGCGGAACTTCGCCAGGTTTCCGAGGTCGAGGCCCAACCTCTCATCGCCCAGGTCAAACGCCTGACTCAAGCCCTGGAATTTGTAGGCACCCCCCTGACCGCCGCCCAGAAACGCGCGCTCTCCAAGGCCATGGCTGCCGAGGATGACGATGGCGTGAGCAGTGGCGTCCAGGCCGTGCTTGATCCCCTCTGCCTCGCAGGCGTGACCATTAATCCGGAATCACGCGTGAAAGTCGCGCCTGGTCCGGCCAAGCCTGTCCTGGTGGAGGGCGGCTGGACCGTTTTCCTCGTCAAGGTGCACAACGAAGCAGGTGTTACCGCTCCCCTGCGGGTGCAGAGCCCAAACGCGCGAAGCATGCACAACTCACCCAAGGAGGATCTGCGCGACCGCTGGCTGGACCTCTCCACCCTGGACAAGCAACCGCTCACCGCAACCCTCGGTGGACTGGAACTGGAATACCGCATTCTCTCCCTCTACAGCCGCGATCGGGGAAAGAGGGAAAGCAAGCTCCAGTTCGACGTCGGGCAGGGCACCCAGGACCTGGGCTTTCGCAACGAGAGCGACTTCCTCTTCACCTGCCAGCCTGCTCATGAGATCAAGCTCGAGGTTCTCGACGAAAATGGCGAACCCACCACCGCCGCCTTTGAGATCCGCGACCAATTGGGACGCGTTTACCCATCGCAAACCAAGCGGGCAGCGCCCGACTTCGCCTTTCATCCCCAGATCTACCGTGCCCACGGAGAGACCATCCGCCTGCCCACCGGCACCTACACCATCCGGAACTACCGCGGTCCCGAGTCGCTCCCGCAGGAACGGAAACTCAAGATCGACCAGAGCACCGGCAAGCTCTCATTCAAGATCAAGCGCTGGATCGATCCCGCCCTCATGGGCTGGTGGTCGGGCGACCATCACATCCACGCCGCGGGCTGCGCCCACTACACCAATCCCACCGAGGGCGTCCACGCTCCTGACATGATGCGGCACTGCCTGGGAGAAGACCTCAAGGTCGGATGCAACCTGACCTGGGGACCATGTTTCGACTATCAGAAGAAATTCTTCACCGGCAAGGACGACAAGGTCTCCCGTTACCCCTATCTCCTCCGCTACGACATAGAGGTCTCTGGCTTTGGATCACACCAGAGCGGTCACCTCTGTCTCCTCCGCCTCAAGAACCAGATGTATCCGGGGGGGGACTCCAAGCATCACTGGCCCAAACTCTGCCTGAACACCCTGCGTTGGGCCAAGAAACAGGGCGCCCTGGTCGGCACCGCACACTCCGGCTGGGGCCTGAGTGTCCCCGGTGATGAACTCCCCAACTACAATCCCCCGCCTTTTGACGGAATCGGCGCCAATGAGTACATCGTCGATGTCACCCACACCGTGGAAGGACCGGATGGCAAGCAGGTACCCGCAATCGATTTTCTTGCCATGGTCGATACGCCCTACGTATGGGAACTCAATATCTGGTATCATATTCTCAATTGCGGATTCCGTACCCGGATCAGCGGGGAGACGGATTTCCCCTGTATCTATGGAGAACGGGTCGGACTGGGCCGCTCCTATGTCAAACTCGACAACAAACTCACCTTCAATGAATGGTGTGAAGGCATTCGCAGGGGCCGTAACTACGTTGGGGACGGCCGTTCACACTTGATCGGATTCCAGATCAACGATGCCGAAATGGGCGTGGGTGACAGCACCGTCCGTCTGGACAAACCGGCTACCGTAACTGCCCGGGTCAAGGCCGCGGCCCTCTTGCCGGAGAAACCATCCCCAGGATTACGGGATCTCCCCTACGAAAGGAAACCCTACTGGCACATTGAACGCTCGCGGCTCGACGATTCTCGTGACGTAACGGTTGAAATTCTCGTCAATGGACAGGTTGCCGGGCAGCACAGGCTTCGTGCTGACGGCACCCTGAAGGACTTGGTTTTCGAGGTCCCCATTGAGCGCAGTTCATGGGTGGCTACCCGCATCCTTCCTTCCTCCCACACCAACCCGGTCTGGGTCACGGTCGCCGACAAACCGGTAAGGGCCTCCCGTCGTAGTGCGGAATGGTGCCTGCGCGGAGTGAATGACTGCTGGAAGCAGAAGGAGAAGTTCATCGACCAGGATGAAATGGAAGATGCCCGGAAGGCCTACAACCACGCCCGCGACACCTACAGGCGCATCATCGAGGAATCGAAGATCCGCTGAACGGCAGCTGCCGACTCGAATCAGCTCCTTCAATATCCGGGGATAAAGAGAAATTCTCCCTCCAGGCATGCGATCTTCACATCCGCAACCTCCCTGCGGTTGACAGAACCCCATTTGAAGAATGAATTGCACCCGCAAGATGGCTTGGAATGAACAATTCATGGAACTGTTCGACCGTTGCGTCGAACGCTACCGGGGCGGAGATGCGGACTTTGCGCACTACTACGGTGAGGACGATCTCCATTTTCTGCGGGAGATCGGTTACAAGCCCCGCGAACTCTTCGATTTTGTGGAGGACTTTGTCGATGAGGAGGCCCCCACTCCCAGTACCGCCCTGCTCATTGCAGCCGTCCGTCGCGACTACCTTCAGGTAGTCCAGGGCGGCATTCTCAGCGAGATCGAGATCACGCGAGACGAGCTTCCAACCTTCGGGGACACCCTCGGGGATATCGCCTATCTGCCACGGATCCTGACCAAGGCCCGCGCCAAGCTCAGGGGAGAGCTTGATCCGGATCTCATGTACGGCTGTGGAGGAGATCGCAAATTCCTCCGCGAAAACTCCGTTCACCCTGCGGATTTCCTCCGCCACGTCTGGGCCGCGGGTGACGACGATGAGAAGGTCGTCAACCTTGTCCGAAGCAGTTCTGATGAGTCACGGGGAAGCGATCCTGGGTAAGTGCAGAACCCTGTGACAGTTCTTAACAGATGTTCCCACCACGACTCCAAATTAACGTTTCGGATCACAACCGTTCCGTCCCAGCCTGAACCATGTCCAAGTACGATGGCGAACAGATCCTGGTTGTCCCGCGCAGACTGTTCGACGAACTAGGGGCCTTCCAGGGGCTCAGCACCGATACCGAACGCTACATCCCTGCCCTCCTGAACCCATCCAATAATTTCTTCATGGATCGTGAAACCGCGGAAGAGGATCCGGGGCACAAGCAGATCATCCCCTACTCGCTCTTTCGCCACCGGGATCGCTACCTTCACTACGTGCGCGGAAAATCAGGTGGCGAAAGCAGGCTTCACGCCCTCGGCTCCCTCGGCATTGGTGGCCACATCAATCCCGTCGATGAACGCGGCGATCCCCTTGGCCACGCCACCTACATGGCTGGTGTGGAACGCGAGATCGAGGAGGAACTCGTGCTCTCCTCCCGCCCTGCACAACGCATTGTTGCCCTCCTCAATGACGACAGCAATGCGGTGGGACAGGTGCATCTCGGGGTCGTTCACCTCTTTGAACTGCCCGATGAAAAGGTGAACGCCCGGGAGGACGCTCTTGCCGACCTCCAATTCCAGGCCACCGAGACCCTCAAGGGACCCCTCTACGATTCACTGGAATCCTGGTCCCGCTTCTGCGTGGATACCATGGACGAGTTCTGATCGCTACAGATCCACCATTCAGGGAACCAATGGTCACAAGGGCCAAATGACCCTGAACCCGGACGCTTGCCACGTCACTCTTTCTCCGCTCGGCACCTATCCGGCGTAGGAAGATTCCACCCGGTGGGCAACATCCCGGTAGCCGTAGTCGACCTCGTAGATCTGCTTGAAGCAGTCCAGCGCCTCGTCCTTACTCTCCACCTTGTCATGGATAAGGCCGAGTTCATACAGAACCTCCTTCTTGGTCTTGTCCATCACGGTCAACTCGGCGTTGGCATCCGCTAGCTGCTTGATGGCCATGTCGCTCATTCCCTTGGCATCGAAGGTGCGGCCCAGGAGCAGGAGGACCCGGGTGCGAATGTGCGGGTTTCGGGTGGCCTGCTGGAGGTGAGGAATGGCCTCGCTGTATTCCCCTGCATGGTAGAGGGCCTGACCCAGATCGTAGCGAAGCTGGGGATCAGTCGGGTTTTGATCCACCCGCTTCTGGCGCTCCTCCACCTGGGCAGCCGCCCTCGTCTGCTGAAACTCTTCCAGGGCGGTCTGGGCTTCTTCATCATCAGGATTCTCGGCCACGCGGGCCTCAAGACTTCTGACCTCCTCTTCCCCGGCCCGATCCTTCATGTTGTTGGCCTTCATCTTTAGAGCCGCGTCTCCCGCTGAGAGACCGTGGGCCCACTCATACATCTGTTGCGCCATGGCCCAGTCTTCCATTTGCTCGTAAATGGCAGACAGCTCCTTTACGACTTTGAAATTGTTTACGTCCTCGTTGTATTGAAGGACGAGTCGGTCACGCTTCTCCTCGAGTTGATCCTGCGTCATCGCAGCCCTGGATGCCTTCTCCAGAGCAAGGGCCTCCTCATCATCCTTCTTCACAAAGGCTCCCGAAGAATCCTGGCTACGCGCCATGGAGGCCCGCGCGGTCATGTCCTTCTCGCCCTTGACGGCATCAGTATCAGTGGGATCAGCCTTGACGATATCCTTGTAAACCCCGGCTGCCTCTTCCGGCATGTTTCGATTCTCGTAGAACTGGGCCAGCTTGTGCAGGAGCTTGGTGTTGTCCGGCGTCGCCCTCCGGATGGTCTCGAGCGCAAACGATGCCGTGTCCAGCATGTTGACGCTGAAAGCCACATCGTGAAGCAACTCATTGAGCCCGGCATTGTAGGGATCCTTCTCCAGTTCCTTCTCGATGTCCTCCATGACCCCCACCGGATCCTTCTTGGCCTTCCCCTTCAATTTCCCGGCACCCCCTCCTCCGAAGAGCCCCTTCTTCTTGGGTGGCCCGGCGATTTTCATCTCGGCGGCACGTAGCTTCTTCCGGCCGTCGATAAATCCAGGCTCCATCTTGAGCACGGAGAGAAGCAACTTAACGGCGTATTCCAGGTTATTCTGCTCAATGGCGGCATCTGCCTTCAGAACAAGATCACTCAGGTTCTTGGGAAGGTCTTTAACCCCGATTTCGGTGGGACTCGGTTGTTCGCTGGATTCTTCGACCATTAGAATGGGATTTTGCGTGGGGCGCTAATGAAGCCGCTTCCGCCCGACATGGCAAGCGCCCGGTTAGCACGGAAAAATAGTCCCGCTCAATCGAGTGCGCCAGTGATTCTGGCCCTGCTATCCCCTAGCGCCGCTGCTTGTTGCGCATGGCGCGGTGGACCGGAGAAGTCATGAGCGAACCACGCGAGGCATCCGGGCTTCCCTCCACCGGGACAGCCTGGCCCGCACCCGCATTCGGGTTATTCGCCTGGTTGGACGGCAGGGACCCGCGGGGGGGCAGGACGCCCTGTCCGACCGAAGCCCGGGCCCGTGGCGCAACCCGGCTCTCTGCATCGTAATCTCGCTGAAATTTCTCCACTTGGTCATAGTCGGTCAGGATGGAGGGGTGAATGAGAATGACTAGTTCCTCCCGTAGAATGTCCTTACTGTTGAGGCCGAGAAACTTGCCAAGGAAGGGAATGGAACCCAGGAACGGCACGCCCGATCCGGTCCGGGTATCCGACTCCGTGATCAATCCTCCCAGTACGATTGTCGAACGGTTGGGCACTGTCACCCGCGTCGAAATTTCGTCCGTGTCAATGTCAGGCACCTCCCCGAATCCCTGGATGGCGCGATTATCCCCGATATTGTCCCGCACCAGAGAGATTTCGAGCGTCACCTCATCCCCGGAGTTCACCAGCGGACGCACTTCCAATTCGAGCACGATGTCACGAAACTCCACGTTCGTGGAGAACCCGGTCTGCGTCCCTCCCTGGAAAGTACTGGTGGGCACTGCAATCCGCGATCCGGAACTGATCCGTGCAATGCCGTTATTGGTCGTGAAGATCGTCGGACGCGAAATGGCTGTGAAGTTCCTGTTCGTCTCCAGCGCATTCACGAACACCCCGAAGTTGTCCCCGATCACGGCATAGGCCGAGAGGCCACCGGCCGCCGATCCCGGAGCCGTGAGCAGCGAATTGAAGTCGATCAGGGTATCGGGGTCGATCACGGAGGGGACCCCATTACGATTCTGCACCGCTCCTCTGAAGTCATTGTCACCCCCCAGCAACCGGGCCAGGTCCACTCCAAAGCTCCGGTCCTTCCCCAGATCATAGCGGGCAAAAACCGCGGTGATGGCCACCTGCTCCGACGGTTGGTCCAGTTCATTCACGAGATCCTGCACGATCTCGATATGGTGCGGCGGTCCATTGACCACGATGCTGTTGGAAATATTGTCACCCACCAGGAGGGTCTTGCCGATCAGGATCGACTCGGGCGCGGTCTGGATATCCTGCTGGGCAAGCTGAGCCCTCGATCCGCCACCGGTTCCACCCGTTCCCCCGGCTCCAAAGGAACTTCGGTTGTTCGTGCCCAAACTGCTGCGATTACTCGTGCTACTGGTCCGACCGGTCACACTCGAGGAACTACGACGGGCACTTCCCCCTCCCCCACCGGACGTGGTTTCCAGGGTCCGCTCCAGCGCATCCGCCGCGACCGGGATAAACTCGGTCACGGGCAGGTATTGCAGCTTCTTGCGCAGGAAGTTCCGCTTGGAGCTGGGTGCATCAAAGTCCGCGATAAGACCTTCCACGAATATGATGTCCACGGGGCGACCCATCAGGAAGATGCGGCTCGTCCTCGGTTGTGGAATAATATTGATGGGGGTATCTTCCCCGGATGAGGAAGCTCCTCCGGCAACATTGGCCGCGTTGGCCGCATTGGCGGCAGCAGGGGCGTTAGGCAGAGGGGGCGCGGCCGGATTCCTCGTGGCGGGCCGGTTCGTGCTCCGACTCACCCCGGCAGTGGCATTACTCTGGCGCTGGTTGTTGAAGATCTCATTGAGCCGGGCGGACAGATCCTCCACGTCGGCGAAGGTCACCTCCACGAATTTGGTTCCAACCTGGGCAGAGGGAACATCAATCCGATCCTTCAGTTCCACCAGCATGCGCACGAGTGGCAGGTTGCCAGAAATCACCACCGATCCGGCATTGGGAATGGCCGCTACCGTCCCGGCTGATCCAAACTGCTGCACCACCGACTGGAAGGCGCGCAGCGCATCATCAGGCTTGAGATACTGCAGGGCCATCACATAGGTCACGAAACCGTCGGCTGAGACCTGGCTTTCCAGATCGGCAATGTTGTCACCCACCGGAGGACCCGAGGGCTTTGGCCCGCTTGTCTGGGAATTGGCGAGGACCAGTTTAACGAAGCTCTGATCGTCATCGTCTGGAATGAGCTCGAGACCTTCCATCACAAGGCGTTTCTCCATAACCTTGGCGGCCTCGGCATAGGTCATCTGCCCTGGCACAATAAAAGAGACTTCCGCCGCGGAAGCTTCCTGGCTTACCAGGACCTTCTTACCGGTGTAGGTGTGATAGAGCTCTGCGATATCCTGTCCGTTAAGGTTGGCGGCATTCAACTGGGCCGGCAAATTTGGATCGGGAGCACCCACGATCGCCGCGGGCGCAGGCCCGGGAACGGGATCCTGCGGATCAGGATTTGCCGGGAGGGCCGGATTATCTCCCGGCGCCGGGGGAACAAGACCCGGGGGAACAAGACCAGGAGGAGCAGGCGCTGGAGCCGGGGCAGGAGGATTTGCAGGATTCTCGGCAGGAGCTGCAGGCGCTGGGGCCGGGGCAGGCGGATTTGCAGGATTCTCGGCAGGAACCGCAGGCGCCGGAGCAGGAGCAGGGGGAGCATTCTCCTGCGCAGCCAGGGGCAGGGTCAGGGCCAGAAGGAGGCTGGGTGCAATCGTTGGTCTCATGGATCTTTAAAGTCGGAAAGTGATGGAGCCTTTAGCGGCTGGGAGGATTAGGAATACGGCGGGTGCGCGCCTTGCTGCTGGACGACGACGGACGGCTCGATGAACTGCTGGATCGACTCGAGCTTGGCGGGGTTGGCCCACGGCTGGTGGGAGGGCGCTGTCCCGGCTTCGTAACCGGCTTCTTGCCCACGGGAGCCCTCGGGGTGGCCTTCTTGAGCACGATGAACTTCTTATCATACTCCACCATGCCAATCTTTCCGCTGCGATTCTTGATCTCAACCTTGGTATCCATGAAGCCCTTACCCCGGTCGACCTTCACCACCTCGAAACCCTGGTCGTTCTCCTCACCCGGGTGCAGGCGGATGCGTTTATCGCGCTCCTTCTTGTTGATCAGGACCACGAACCAGCCCCCTTTCACCTCACAGGTACCCGCCAGGGTGTAGTCATCGAGGGGATTATCCTCTTCCACCTCCACCTCCGGAGGCGGCGGTGGCACCGTGAAGGCGGACTTGGTCCACAGCTCACTGTAGCGGGCCAGTGGCTTCTTGGCCGGAACATCGGCGAACGCTGCTCCCACTGCGAGCATCAGCAGGGAGGCGACGCAACGGGAGATCAGGGATAGGAGGGGTCTCTTCATGGCTGAAATCTTAGTCAAAAGGGTCTTCAAGTAGTGCTCTCGGCTTCATCTCTTCCCTCGGGAACAAACCACTGCTCAAGCACCACCGCGCAGTCGACCTGGGTATCATCATCCTTCTTGGGGTTGATTCGCAGACTGGTGGCGGTCCGCAGTTCGGAGGGGGAATTCAGGCGATCAATCCACTGGAAAAGCACCTGCTCCCGTCCGCTCACTTCAATTTCCACCCGGGCCCGGAAGAATTGGAGTTTATCACCCTCAATCCCGGTCATGGGCTTGACTCGCTTCACAGTCAGGCCCCGCCGCTTCGCCTCCCGGTTGGCCAGCGCCTCCAGGTCAGCCAGGGCTTTCTGCGAACTCTTCCGCTGCCTCTGTTCACTACGTTCGAGCCACTCGATCTCTGCCCGCCTTGAATCCTGTGCACTGATCGCTTCCAGGGCCTCTTTTTTCATATCTGCGAACTCCTTGGCCTGGCTCTTCGCCTCCTCCTTACGGGGCAGATACCACAGCTTGAAAACCCCGAGGTTCACAACCACAAACACGAGGATTACCACGAGGATACCCAGTTTTTTTTCTCGATCGCTCATCGTTACTGTTCCTCCGGCCCCTTAAGTCTAGCTTCATACTGAAAGGACCACTTGTCGCCTTTGGCCTGTGGCGGCGGCGTAGTCCACTGATAGTCACCCAGTCCGCGCGCTCTCTTGAGGGCCTCGTCAAATGCGGTTGCCTGCCCCAGTTCATCTGCCTTTCCCTGGAGCCGGATATCCCGAATAGGAGTCAACTCCAGCACCTCGCCGTCGATGTTGACCTGGAGCTGGTTGGAGATATCAGCGCGGTCAAGACGCACGCCTTCCTCTCCTCCCCGGGCTCGCATGCAGTGATAGAGCAGTTCCACGGCGTTATGATCCTGTTCCACCACCGGCTGGAGTTCCTTCCACTTCTGTTCATGCCGCTTCCCGTCTTCGTAGACGTCGGCATACGGAGTGTAGTCCTCAAGGGCCTTGGCCGCATCCTTCCTAGCCTTCACAAGGCTTAACCCCAGGATGCCTATCACCCCGAGATAGAGGACTAACGCCGCAGCCGCACCCGCAATAATCTGTAACTTCTTACGCCTCGCAACCCGTTCCGCACGCACATCTGCCGGTAGTAACTGGCTCAACCGGGCGGGAAGGATCGGGGCCGGCTTGGCCGCCACCGTGGCCGGTCCACTGAGGCCGATACCCGCACCCAGAGCTGCCAGTTCCTCTGCTCCGGGAGGCCCTTCCTCATCCCCAACCCATATGAAGCAGTGCCGGGGCAGGGAATCAATTAGCCCCTGCAGTTCGAGCTGCATGAGCGTGAGACGAATCTCCCGTCCCGCGTCTTCGCCAAGCTGGCTGGACGCGAGAGCCTCAAACTCCAGGGCCTGGCCTTCTTCGGAAAGAGCGAACACCCATCGACCAAGCTCCCGCCAGACCACCAGCCCATCAGAAGGCAACGGCAGGCAACGGGCTGAAATGTCGAAGTGTTGTGGCGAGCGCCGTGGCAAGTGGCCCTCCATGGGCGGGGCCAGCACCACTGGCACCGCAAGGCTCTCTTCCCCACGCGTTCCCACCTTGAACACGTCACTCAGCACCCCGGCATTGATCCCGGGACGCATTCCCATGCGCTCAAGGTGCATCTCAGCGAGGTCGCTGAGCAGGGCATCATCCGAGGTAGGCGCCCGAAAAGGCAGGGCTGAAACATCGCGGACCGGGAAGGCCATGGTCAGTTCCCCGGATGGGATACCCCCCACGTCCAGGACACGCATGGCCCCCGAACGCAGAGCGAGAGCAAGTCCGGCACCATTCAGCCCCGTCCAGGCCTCCCACCCGTCAGCCCCGGGCAGCAGGAGAACCTTCTCGCCTTTCTTTTTTGCCTTTGAACTCATGGCACTTGTTCCACTTTTCTCTCTAGAATGGATGGGCGGCCCGTCCGGTTCCTTACGATCAGGGTGATCCGGCGCTTGATCTGCGCCCCGCCCAGACCGGACCAGCCAGTCGATTCGATCCGGGTGGTCGGATCGTTAGCGGTAAGACGGGGCTCCACGATCATCCGCTGGATGTCGGGGACTCCTAGCAAATCGAGCACCTCTCCGCTATTATTAAAAGGCTGATCGTCTTCCGTCCCCCGGATCATATCCGCCCCGAGCACCCGGTCCCGGATGGCCGAGGCATCATCGATGGAAACTTCTGCGGCCCGGGCCAATTTTTCCGGGTCCGCTTCGTTGACATCCAGTCCCCCGCTGCTCCAGATCGTGAACCAGTTACGCCAGTTGGGATAAAGACGCTCCAAGTCCTCCATCCCCCGCACCAACCTCATCTCATCCAGGGAGTAGAAGGGGCGGTTATAAGGACGATTCAGGAATCCCAACCCCTCGTAGTAAGGGAACTCCGCTCCATTCAGTTCCTCCAGTTCATTCTCATCCACCCAGTCCACGAGGGCATCCACCACTTCCTGGGCAAACTCCTCCTCGGCGCCCCATTCGACGAACATTTCACGCAACAGGGCCTTGTCTGGATCGGCCCCATCCCCACGGTTCATGAGAAGGGAGTTGATATTAAAACGGGATCCCTCCGACTCGATTGTAGCCGAAAAGCCGACATCCCCGGGAAAGCGTTGTTCAAGCAGAAGGTAGTCCGAGCGCTCCACCACCGGGTTACAGGCCACTGAGATTCCCATCTCGGCCATCTGGGCGGCCCGGACGCCCTCCACCTGACCGGAGACAAGACGGTCTTCGTAATTCATCAACTCGATCGCGGTGAAGATATAGAGAGCCATGACGCTGATGAGCCAGAACACTGCCACCATGGTGCTGCCCCGCCGTCCCCGCACGCGAAGACGCGCGGTCGTCTTGACCGCCATCCCTCCCTTTACTGGAACATTTACTTTCATCTTCCCGGGGTTCCTCCCGGCCTCGGCGGACCGGATCGACTACCGCCTCCGGGTGTAGGAGGCGTCGGCCTCGTTCGTGAACTGCTACCACCCTCCCGGCGATCCCTTCCTCCATCCCGTCCCCGGCCGTCATCGCGTCCGGAAGATCCTCTTCCCGACGACCCTCTTCCCGATGAACCCGGGCGCTGCTGCGGAGCCGCCCGCCGCTGGGATCTCATGACCGTCTCCGGATTCAACTTGGGAGGGAGCCAGAAGTGATGAACGATCTCATCGGAATTCTCATCAAACTTCACCCGCAATTCCATCTGGGCCGGCAGGCGTCCCCTGACATCCCAGGTCTCGGTGTAATCCAACGTCCGCCCGTCCCGGGCCCACCATTCAAACCAGAACACATCCCGCAGTAGCGTGATCTCGGCCACGGGTTCGGCGTTCACGTTCGCGGTCGAGTCGCTGTCATCGAGAATGGCCTCCTCGTAGTAGCGCAGGACAATGTCTAGATCACCGCTACGCGTGGGCACGGTCGAAATCTGCACCGCCTCCGCCGAGATCGCCTGACCGGACCAGGAGAAGGAGGTCGGCACGTTCTGGAAAGTGAGATCGCTCAGGAAATGGGAGCCTGCATCATTCCGGAGGAGTTCGATCTCCGCATTCCCCGGCAACTGACTGAAGTTTCTCCCCAGGAAGGTAATGAGAGCCTCCTGGGTCATGTGCTGCCTCCCGTCGTCGGCCATCTGGTTCGACATTTCCAGAGCTCCATCCACGATCCACATGATCGTGACCAGCAGGATTCCGGCGATGGCCAGGGCGAGAACGGCCTCCAGCAGGAGGATCCCCCGCCGGGACCGCCGGATAAACCGTATTCCTTGGTTACTGTTGGTAGAGTCTCGCATAGCGCCAAGTTTCAGCGGTTCGCTCGTGCCACGTGAGATCCTCGTACCAGGTCCCGATGACCTGCACGTGGAACATCTGCTGCATGACCCGCCCCTTTTCCGTTGTCATCCGTTGTTCCTCCACCACGTCCTCCAGTGGCCGGATAATGACCTGGATCTCCAGTTCATTTTTCTCCTCAAGGGGGTAGGATTCCTCCATCTCCTCAATCTCCGGCAGGGAGGCAAACTTCATCAGTTCACTGTTCAGAATACGGCCCATCTTGGCGTCCCTGCGCATCTCACGCAGGATCTCCGCAATATCATTGAGAGCCACCATGTAGGAGACCCCCACCATCGAGAACACGGTGAGGGCAATCATGACCTCCATCATGACGAATCCTCCGCGCCGCCGCGCTCTGGTGAGACCCCTCTTCATTGCATGATCACGGATTCTTCCTCATCAACCCGTGCTGTCAGGGGGTTCATGTGCATGATGATGTAGCTTTCCGCCTTTGCCACCCGGATCGAAATGGGCTCGCACAACCCCGTGCTTTGAAACTGCCAGACCACTGATTCTCCCTCCTCAGGCCGGATCCAGGCATCATCCTGCGTTCCCCAGCGACGAATCTCAATAACCGCCTCTCCCGCCTCCAGCGTATCGTAGATCTCCTCGTTGCTCTCACTGAATTCCCCGTCCTCGGTTAATTCCGGGAGCGCATCCGGATCCACCAGGTCCTGACTCCTCACATCCGCCCCGGCGAGAACCACCTTGTCGTGCTCGACCCGGAGCCAGAAGGGCTTCTGGTGCAGAACCGACATGGCGTGACCGCGAGAGGACATTGCCTCGATCTTCACACTGGCCTTGCGGAGCAGCTCCTTGTCCTGGGAGTTAAACTGGTAGGCCACGCCCACGCTAATCACAACCAGAATGACAACCATTGCCAGGATGGTCTCGAGCAGGGTTAACCCTCTCCGCCGGCCAGGATGATGCCAGATTCCGCTATTCAGTATCCTGACTGCTGAGGTCGTCATCAGTGCCGATTTCGCCGTCCTTTCCTTTCGAGATTACTTCCGGGTTGCTCGGGTTCTTGGAGCCGGGATACTTGTAAACGAACTCCTGGTCCCAGCCGTCCTTGGGCAACTCCGGGAACATCTGTTGCCAACTCCTGGGCTCCGGGGCGGACGTCGGCTTCTCAACGAGAGCCATCACACCCTGCGACTCCGAGGGATAGTGTCCTGCCCGGTGCCGGTAAACCGTGAGCGCACTGTTGATCCGCTGCAGTTTACTCTTGGTCTGGACCTCACGTCCAAACCCGGTGAATCCTCCACTCAATCCAATGGCAGCCCCAAGGATCAATCCGATGATCCCGAGAACGATGACCATCTCAAGCAGGGTAAATCCCCGCGAACCCCTGACCTGGCCACTATCCGGACGCTCAAACTTCACTTTCATTAAATAGATGCTTGTTTTGGTGGGTAATTTACAAGGATGCTGACGCCTTTCGACTGAAAAATTGCCACCGGAACCGGGAATCCCTGATAGTTCCGGACCATGAGACGCCTGGCCTCGGTGATAAAGGCGGGAAATCGACCTGAAATCCGCAAATTCCCTGAGTTTTGCAGTATCTCCATCGCACGTATCAGAGTCGGTCATGGGGCATTCCCACTCTCCCGCCCTCTTAGTCACCAACATCCGTGACCCCGCAACAACCGGCAGACGCGATCTACCTCCTCAGGTTGGTAACCGGTGGGGCTTCTTCCCGAGGCAGCCACAACCGGTGTGATTCCTTCACTACCTCGTGCCGCGGATCGGCGGCTACGTTCACCCACTCGTTCGGGTCGGCCTTGTGATCGTAGAGTTCTTCCGAGCCGTCCGCGTAGCGGATATAGCGCCAGCGTTCACTCCGCACCGCATGGTTTCCCCGGCCATAAGTCATGAGGGCAGGCTGCTTCCATTTCCGGTCCGGATCGCGAAGCAGGGGCACTGCGCTCAAGCCGTCGCATTCTGCCCCGGGCAACCCACACAACTCCAGGAGGGTCGGATAGATCACCGAGAGATCCACTGGACGCTCACAACTCCCCCCCTCCTCCGTCACTCCGGGGGCCACCACGATGAAGGGGACGTGATTACTCTTCTCCCAGAGGGCGAACTTCTCGATGTGATTCTTCTCTCCCAGATGGAACCCATGATCAGACCAGAGCACCACGATAGTGCGCTTCCGTCGCGGGCTGGCATCGAGGGCATCAAGGACCCGACCCAGCTGTGTGTCCGCAAAAACACAGCAGGCCGCGTAGGCCTGTACAAACCGGTTATAAGATCCGGGTAGACGACGATCGAGTTTCGTCATTCCGCTCCAGAACCACTTGGTGTTGCGCATGAGCACCTGTGCTCCCCCCGGGAGATCCTTCCAGTCGTCCGCAAGCCGTGGAGGGGGACTGACTTTCCCGGTCCCCCTGAAATACTGCTTCGGCGCAAAGAAGGGCGAGTGCGGTTTGAAGATCCCACAGGCCAGGAAGAGCGGCTTCCCCTTGGGGGGATTCTGCAGGGCCTTGATACAGTAATCCGCCGTCCGGAAATCGATCGTGTTCCGCTCATCCGGCGGCCACACTCCCCAGTCAGTATTACGCGACCCATACTCTGGGCCCTGATTGAGTTTCCTGGGCGGCATGTTCTGCGGGGCCATCATCTGAAAGTCATCAAAGGAAGCCTTGTCGTGAAAACCCTTCGACTTGTGATGGAAAATCTTACCCGCCCCCCGCACCGCGTATCCTGCTGCCTGGAATTGCTGCATGATCGTCCGGCGTTTCGGCAGCGCCTTGCGCCAGTCACTGTTGTTGCCGTAAACCCCGGTCGTGGTCGGGCGCAATCCCGTCAGGAGGGCCGTCCGCGACGGGTTGCAGGCTGGCGAGATGCAGTAGGCCCGTGTGAAAAGCACACCCCTTCCTGCCAGACGCTCCAGGTTGGGAGTCTTGATCGGGGAGTCCGGGTCCAGCAACGAGACCCAGTCATTCATGTCATCGATTGCGATGAAGAGAACATCGGGTTTCGACTGCTCTCCAGGCAGGGGCACTGAGAGCACCCAGCAGGCCAGCGTCATCCCCAGGAGTCCACGCCCCACCCGTGTCGGTCTCATGCCATTCCTTCCCATCTTCCTGTCCTCCCCTAGTTCCCCCTGTATTCGGGATTCGGATTCATGGACTCCGCTCCCACCTTCACCTTCCACCCTTGCAGGACCTCGTTCAACTCGGCCACCAACTTGGTCTCCTTCGTGGCCTGGTTCACTTTTTCCCCGATATCATTCTTGAGGTCATACAACTCAAATTTATCGCGCTCGAGGAACTCGATGAGCTTCCACCGTCCCCTCCGCACGATCGACACCGGCGCACTCTGGGGATGCTTGTTGTAGTGCGGGTAGTGCCAGAAGAGGGCCCGGTTCCTGAGGGCTCCGGACCCTCCCACGATCGGCGCAAGACTCACCCCGTCCACGTGCTGATGAGGGCGGGCAGGCAGTCCCAGCATCTCGAGAATGGTTGGATAGAGATCATTCGTGATCACCGGCACCTCGCTCACCCTTCCTCCTCCCGCTACCCCCGCACCCGTTACGATCAGGGGCACGCGTATTCCCCCCTCGTAGTGCGAACCCTTGTTGGCTCGCAGCGGGTCATGCCTCGTGGCTCCCGCAAACCCCCCATTGTCGGAGGTGAAGATCACGAGGGTATTACCCGCCAGTTTCAGCTCCTCCAACTTAGCCATCACCCGTCCCACACTCTCATCCACGCTTGCCACCATGGCGGCATAGACCGGACTGCCCTGACGCTGCGCCCTGGGAACACTACTGAAGCGGGAGATCAACTCCTTCCGCGCCTGCAGGGGCGTGTGCACCGCATAGTAGGGAAAGTAGAGGAAGAACGGCTTCCCCCTGCTCTGCTCGATGAGAGTCAGGGCCTCGGCCGTCAGGCGGTCGGTGAGATACTCGCCCTCCTTTCCGTCCGGCAGGGTGATCTTCTGCACCCGTTGGTCCGTGGTCGGGATCTTCCAACTCCCCTTGTAGGGATAAAAATAATGCCCGGGCGCCCCATGTTCACTCCCGCCCACATTCACCTCAAACCCGTGGTGGGCCGGCAACGAGAAGGGTGGACCTCCCAGGTGCCATTTCCCCACATGCAACGTCCGGTAGCCGGCCCCCCGCAGGGCCTCGGCCAGGGTCACCTCCTCCAGGGGCAGGCTGCGCAGGAAACGTCCTTCGCGCATCCGGTGTCCGCTTGCACTCCAACGACCAGCCGGCAACCACTGGGTCATCAGGTTCCGCGCGGGATATTTACCGGTCATGATGCTCGCCCGCGTCGGGGTGCAAACCGCACAGGCCGCATAGGCATCCGTGAACCGGATCCCGCTGTTTGCAAGCCGGTCAATATTGGGAGTCCGGTAATAGCTGCTCCCCTGGCACCCGAGGTCCATCCACCCGAGATCATCAACCAGGAAAAGAACAACGTTGGGCTTCTCAGCCGCGGCCGCCAGTTGCAGGGCCAGGCAGGTGGAAAGAAGGAGAACTGTACGCACCATCGCCATCCACCCTGCACGGTTCCTGCTCGCTTGCCACCCCAAAGAACTTAGCTGGCACTCTGCCAGTTGTCCAACAACTGCCAGCAGTACCACTGCATCCGGGGGAGGTGGAATGGCCCCTTGAAATGATTACCCTTCGCCGGATTGGAGAGCCTTCCATCGCGGTGCACATAACCGAACCACTCCCCGTGCTCGCCATCGGCAAAAGTCCGGTGAGCATAGCCATGCACCAGGCGATGCCACTCGGCATAACGATCTTCTCCCGTCATCTCGTATGCCAGCAGGGTGGCGGTAATGGCCTCGCAGTGCGGCCACCAGAACTTCATATCGTGCCAGTATTCCTGGACCGGCTTGCAATGCACATCAACGAAGTAGAACAACCCGCCGTGTTCCTCATCCCATCCCCGCTTCCACATGTAATCGAGCATCCGGCAGCCGAGCGCTGTGAGCCCTGCATCTCCTCCCCGCCGCTTCGCCTCGTGCAGGATGAACCAGGCCGCCTCGATCGCGTGCCCGGGATTGAGCGTCCGCCCATCCACATGATCGCTCAATGAACCATCCGGCCCAACCTGCTCGAAAACGCACTCGAGATCATCATCCACGAAGAGACGGATCTCCCCGGTGAACTCATCGATCACTTCCTCCGCCAGTTCATCGCCCACGGTCTCCACCAGTTGCTGGGCAACATGCAGGAAAATCATGGGAACCCCGAGTGAGCGGGTCGAGCGCTCCTCCGTCCACTTTGCTTCCCCGCTCGGCAGGCGCCCCTCGATATACTCCAGGCACAGGCGGAACAACTGCCGGGCCTGCTCCCTCGAGTCCCCGCAACCCGCGGCCGTTCCATAGGAAGCCAGGGCCATGACCGCGAAGGCCTCGGAAAAGAAATAACGCCTTTTGCGGAGCGGTCTCCCCTCCCGCGTGACCAGGAAAAACATGCGGTCATCCTCATCAAAGCAATGATCGCGCAGGAAATCGACTCCGCTCCGGGCCCCCTCCAGCCACTCCGGCCGGGGCTCCACCGTCCGATACAGCGTCGACAGCAACCAGGAGAAGCGACCTTGGAACCAGACCGGCTTGTCATCATCAAGCAGGGCCCCGTCCCGTTCCCTCATGGTCAGGTAGCCCCCATGCCTCGTATCCAGCGCCCGGGGCAACCAGAATGGCAGGGTGTCCTCCAGCAGGCTCGTTCGATAGAACGCCCCCAACTCGCTGAGTTCCTCCGCTGCGTAGCCGCTCACGAGTTATCCATGCACTGAGAGACCTTCCCGCTCATCCCGTCCGGTGCATAGGCTGACCACATAGCCCACCACAAAACAGGTCATCAATCCAATCAGGGCGTAGAGAATGCCGGTCACCGGTAACTTCGCGAACTTCACGATGGCCACTGCCGCAATTCCCGCAACCGCACCTGCGATCGCCCCGGTCGCGTTCCCTTTCTTCGTGAATACTCCCAGAGCAAAGACCCCTCCCAGCGATCCCGTCGCCAAGCCCGTGATCCCGAGGAACGTCTTGAAGGCGTTCTCAATTCCGGAATTCGCGAACCAAAGTGCCACCGCAATCCCCAGGGTTCCTCCCATCACGACCACCACCTTCGCCGAGAAGAGATACTGCTGGTCATTCGCCTTCGGCCGGAAGAGCCGTCCGTCGAAATCTTTCGTCCAGGCCGTCGCAATACTATTCATCGAACTGGAAACCGATGACTGCGAAGCAGCGAACACCGCCGCAATGATCAACCCGGCTACCCCGACCGGCAACTGCTGCATGATGAAGAACGGCACGATCGCATCCGTCGAGTTCATGGCGGGATCCAGCAAAGTGGGCTGCGACTTGTAGAAAACGTAGAGCGCTGTTCCCAAGAGAAAGAAGACCATGGAGAAGATCACCGACATCCACATCGTGGTCCAGAGCGACTTACGCGCCCCCCCGATATCCTTTGTCGTGACGTAGCGCTGCACGACATCCTGGCCCGCGGTGTATTGAATGAACGAGTTGAAGAAGAGCGCTATGAAGATCACCCAGCATGTCGCCGTTCCGTCCTTGATATTGAACTTCCATTCCACGCCCTGGAAGAGCTTCGCATCGGTGTTCGCCACCTCCATCATTGCACCAAATCCGCCATCGACTTTTCCAACCACCAGGAAGAGACACAGGATCGCTCCTGCCAGCAACACCACCGCCTGCACCGCATCGGTCCACACCACCGCTTCAATCCCTCCCATCACGGTGTAGACCATGCAAAGGATTCCCACGATGATGATCGCCCCGTTCACCGAGATATCCGAGACCGCTGCGAGGGCGAGAGCCGGCAGATACAGCACGATCGCAATCCGCCCAATCTGAAGGACTATGAACGAGAGACTCCCAAACAGCCGAGCCGCAAGGCTGAAACGGCGCTCAAGATACATGTAGGCACTTGTGAGATCCAACTTCCGGAAAAAGGGCAGGTAGCAGAAGACCACAATCGGCACGATCAGGAGCATCGCCGTCTGCCCGATATACCAACTGATGTCCGTCGCGTAGGCCTTGGCCGGGATGCTCATGAAGGTAATCGAACTAAGTACCGTCGCGAAAATCGACAGCCCCGCCACCAGCGATGGCACTTTCTGTCCACCCCGGAAATAAGCTTCCGTACTCGCCGACGCCTTGCGCCGCATGAACCAGTATCCGATCCCCACCATCCCGAGCAGGTAGATTCCCACCACGATCCAGTTCACCATCCCGAACTTCGCCACCTTCTCCTCCACCTCGGCCACCAGGACCTGCGGTGTCCGAATCCCCGGCTTCATCTCTCCGGTCGGCAGGATGATCTGCTTCTCTTTCTCGTAAAAGACCACCGGAGTCGTCACCGGCACCGCAACCGGGAGATCCTTCACCTTCGCCGGCATGGTCTCGGCCGCCACCCAGGTGTCCGTAATCGAATCATACGCCCACACCGTTCCATCAAAGCCCGGATGCGCATCCCCCGCCCCATTGAGTTCCGGCCTGTCTTCAAATTGCTGCCGCCAGTAGTCCGCCGAGACGCCCCCCAGCATGAGGAAGTGCGACACGCCCACCGGGATCGCCGCGGACGGAGCCGCACTCATGCCCTGCGGCAAACCTGCAATCTGCTGCCATGTCCCTTTCTTCAAATCCAGCACGTGGCAATCCGACAGAATATCCAGCTTCTCCTGATGCACCCGCTCCGGCGCCGGGTCGTCCGAGACGGCATGGTCCCGACCGCCAAAAAGATAAAACTTGTCACCCTTCACCGCCGAAACCGCATAGGCGCGCCCCCGGGCTGGCGTCCCATCCTTCATCTTCGGCCAGGGCAGCGACTCCCACTTCCACTCCCCCTCCTCCTTGCTCGTGTCGAGCACGTAGGCCTCCTGCACTGTCTCGAATCCACCCCCTTGGCTGTTCGTCACCCCGCCAACCACGACCACCTTCTCTCCAATCAATCCCACCGCTCCTTCCGCAAGGGGCAGGTCGAGCTTNNCGCGGGGACTGCAGGCNATCGCCCCCGTNNCGTCCAAGCCAATCTCCCAGACGTCCGCAAACGCCTCCTGGTGTTTCCCGCCGATGAAAAGAGTCGATCCCCGCCTGGGAAGAGTGACCGACATCCCGTAACCAACTTCATGCGGCAACTCCTCGGGCAACAGCTCCCACTCCGGCTTCTCCGTCGTCAATTTCAGCCGGTAGATCGATTTGTAATAAATCTTCTTCGGGTTCTTCTCCTTTTCCCATGGGCGCCCCTCCGGGAAATTCGCCCCGCCTGCCACGACCAGGTAGTCGTCGTTCTTGTTCGCGTCGTGCACCACCCCGGCAAAAACACCCGCAAACCCTTCCGTGTCGGGAAGATCAGGCAAACGATCCCAGGAGAGCGTATTCGATTTCTCTTCCGCAAACGCGAAACTGGCCGACGCCAATAGCGAGGCCGCAATCAGGATGAGTTTCTTCATGTTCCTATTCTGTGTTGATCCAATCAAACCAGCCCATCGCTTCAAGCTGGTTGCGGAGATCGGAAAGTTGCTCGCTGGTGGCAGGTTCGATGGGACGACGGGCGGGGCCACAGTCTATTCCCACCATCGACATCATCGCCTTCAGGCTGGCGCGCCCACAGGTGCCCAGCATGGCCTCCAGCATCTCAAGGGCCCGGGCCTGCCAGAGCCTCGCCCCGGTTAGGTCCCCCTCCTCGAAGGCCTTCCGCACCTGGTGATAAAGCGGGGCCGCATAATTATAAGTGCTCCCCACCGCTCCCTCATAGCCCTGCGCCAGGGACTGGAGGTAGGCCTCATCCGTTCCGCTCAGGAACTCGAGTCCCGGACCGGCCTTCTGCAGGGAGGAGAGGTTATAGGACGTCCCCGCATCGGTGTACTTGATTCCGCAGAAAGTCGGGATCTCCTTCCCTGCCAACTCCGTGAAGCGCATTGGGTTCATCGAGGCCCCGGAGAGAGCCGGGATGTGATAATAATAAAACGGAGTAGCCGGGGCCCCTTCCGCGATCGCAGCCATGAGCCCGACCAGTCCCCGCTCCCCCTCGGCCTGAAAGTAACCGGTCGGGGTCGCCGAGATGGCGTCCGCCCCGTTGGCCTGCGCGTGGGCCGCGAGGGCCGCCGCCGCCTTCATACTGTTGTGCCCCACCTGCACCACCGCGTGCATCCGTCCCTGGCAGTGCTGGAGATAGGCTTCCGCCACCGCCATCCGTTCCTCATCGGACAGGGACATCCCTTCCCCCGTGCTCCCCGCGATATAGACCCCGGCGATTCGATTGCGTTCCAGGTGGTCCACGATCTCGGGCACCAACCCCAGGTTGAGCTCCCCGTCACCGGTCATCGGGGTTACCACCGCGGCCACCAGGCCCTGCATTCCAAGAGGCTTCATTCCAGGTTCGTTACTTGCGGAAAGAGCGAGCTTGGCCGGGTGAGGAAACATTTCAAGTCATTCGACCAGATCACCCAACCGCACGGGATCGCAACGGTATCCTCCTTCTTTCTCGGCAGGCAGCCCCTTGTCCCTACAGTGACTCCCGCCATGAAACGACGCACCTTCTGCCAGTTCGCGGGGGCCACCGCCCTCACCGGGCCCGTTTACGCCGGAAAGGAAAAGGAATCGTTCAAGCTCAACTATCTCGTCTCCTCCGCCATGTACGGGACCACCGCCCTCGACAAGGTCCTCCCCGAGGTCCGAAAGACCGGGACCACCTTCATTGACATCTGGCCCCGGCCCCACGCCAACCATCGCGAACAGGTCGCCATGATGGGCCTTGAGGCCTTCGAGGAACTCCTCGCCAGGCATGCGGTCAAACTGGGAGTCCTCACCCAGTATAAACTCGGACCCTTCGGACTCGCACCCGAACTCCCGGTCGCCCGGCGCTTCGGTTGCAAGATCATCGTCTGCGGGGCAAGCGGCAACCGCAGGGCCACCGGACCGGACCTCCGGGCCGAGGTCCGGAACTTCATCGAAAAGATGAAGCCTCATGCCGATGCCGCCGCCGAGCATGGCGTCACCATCGCAGTGGAG
>JAKVCR010000189.1 GCA_022448985.1 Roseibacillus sp. | reverse complement strand
TCATGGAAGAATTCATAGAAGGGGAATGTTTCCTGGAGTTCAAACTGCTCGCTGCCCCTGCCGTCGCTGTAGGCCTGTCCCTCGACGAGGTCGATCGACATGTGGTTTCCAAATGCCAGTAGTCCGCTCCGGGGGTAGATGTAGTCCTCAAACATGCAGATCATGGAGTCCATGACTGCCTCCGCGTACCTAGCGTTACCCGTGAAGAGGCTCATGGAGGCGAGGAACCTCAGCAAGTTCTGGGAGCGTTCGAACCGCGAGAGGATCACGGGATGGTCCGGGCCGCCCTGGGCCGGTTTCAGCCATCCCAGCGTGCCGGGGGCCTTGAGGGTTTCCCGGTTCAGGTGCTGCACGAACAGGGCGGAGTTCTCCGGGCCGTATTCGTCCCGCCCGTGAGTGATGGCGGTGTCGGCGAATTTCTGTGCGGCGGAGAGGAATTCGTCCTCCTGGATTGCTTTTTTCGAGAGCTTCTTTTCTCCGACCCAGTTCTCGTGGATTCGCTTCCGGGCGGAGTGCCGGTCCACTTTTCGTGCCAACTGTTCCTCCTTGGTCAATGGTCCCGGGTTGATGAACCGGGCCTTCCGGGTCGCGGCGGGCAGGGCGAGGGTTTGCAGTTGTTTCTGGTCGGTGATGAGCCTGATCCCCTGGAGAACGACGCTGGAGTGGTTTCCCTCCGGGTTGCGGTTGGCCACAATGTGGTAGTTTCCCTTTTCCCTCTTGTTGATACCGAAGGTGGAGACCGGGACGATGTCCCAGAAGAAGGCGCTTTCCCTGTCCTCGACGGCAGGATGGGTGCGGACGGTTTCGTTGCCATTGACGACCACCTTCATGGAGCGACTGGAACCGCGGCCCGGGTTTTCCTTGCAAAGCCACATGAAGGCCAGCGAGTGACCCGGGTCCGGATCGACGTCCAGATGGACCTCCAGGCCCCCTCCGGAGACGAAGTACATGGGGTAGCCGTTGAAAAGGGAAATGTCCTTGTCGTTTCGACTGAAATGAATCCAGGCGAGGGGTTGGGAAGAAACGTCTGCCGCGGAGGCTGGGAGGCCGAGAGAGAGGGCGCAAAGGCAGACCGCGAGGAGCTTCCCCGGGGGGTTCCGGAGATCAGGGCGGGCACGATTGGTCATGTAAACAGATCAGGTGCTCCCGGGCGTTCTTCCCAGCGCCCGGGAGGGTGTCACGGCTGGTTCCCGGGGGATGGGGGCCCTACTCGAAGGAAAGGCTCAGGCTTTCGATCATAGGCTTGGATTTGTTCCCGGTGGTGTCGGTGAGCTTGAGCTCAATCTGGAAACCGTATCCGGCGGGAAGGTCGGAGAGGTCGAGCTCGGCCGGGGTGCGCTTCACCTGCTTGGAGAAGCCCTCGATGTAGTCATAGCTCTCCCTAAGCTGGCTCCACTTGCCCCAGGTATTGATCTTTCCGTCGTTATCCGTGTCCACGCCGACGCGGGCCTCGACGGATTCCACCCAGGGGCCCGGGCTGACGTAGTCGGTGCGCTGCTGGGTGGCGAGGTAGAACCGGCCCTCGGCGAAACAGACATCGGGATCGGGGTGGCCATTGCCGATCTTGTC
>JAKVCR010000188.1 GCA_022448985.1 Roseibacillus sp. | reverse complement strand
CTCCTCGACCTCTGCGGGCTTCCCGCCGACACCACCCTTAATGCAAAGGGCCGTCCCCTCGACGGACATTCCCTCAAGCCTCTTCTCAAAGACCCCGCCAAGGGAACCTGGGACGGACCCGACGCTGCCCTGACCGCCCTCTACAAGTGGGCCGATTACTACGACCCGGCCGGGCAGTCCTACTCCCAGCGCTACCGCAACTGGCGCTACGTGCGCTACGCCAACGGCAGGGAGGAACTCTACCACACCGTCGAGGACCCCCACGAATGGCACAACCTTGCCAGCAAGCCGGAGTACGCCGACCGGCTCACTGGCTACCGCAAGGCCCTCCTTAAGCTTATTCCCTCCCGCCCCCTCTCCGAGAAAGAGAAGGCCGCCCGCTGGAAGGCCCAGTATTTCAAGAAGAACCCGGCGGCGGACACCAACAAGGATGGGCAGCTCTCCTGGCCTGAGCTGAATGCCCACCGGAAGAAGAATCCGGTTGGCGGGCAGAAGAAGGAAGACTGAAAGCCTGCCTACTCCTCGCGCACCCTGACGAAGGAGTGCTATTCGTTCAGGGAATGCCAGGCCCGGTATTTGGCCTCGGCCTCCTGGTGCTTGGCCTCGGCGATCATCTCGCGGGAGTGGTCCGAGAGGTCCGATTCCTTGAAGGCTGTATTCCCGGAGGAATAGAGGAGGGTGGCGAAGTAGTCCCGGAGGTCCTGGTCCTTGAAGGGGTAGCCGTGGGCGGCGTAGGGAAAGTTGCGTAGTTTTCGCGGGCCAGCGCCCTTCAACGTCTTGGCGTGGTCCCGGATGAAGTGTTCGCGGCTGCGGAAGACAACCTCGAGGTCTTCCTTGGGGGCGAAGTTCCTGAGGTCCCACTCGATGACGATTTTCCCATCCACGCCGGTCACCTTGTAGCCTGCAGGCTTTATGGTGCCCGCCGAGGAGACAAAGTCCCTGTGCTTGTCCTTCTTCGGGAGAACGTAGGAAGGATCATCAAGGATGACCCGGAGGCGGGATCTTCCGATCCTTCCATCATGCCACAGGCCCCCGGTCACCAGGATGTAGTCGAGGAAGGTGTCCCCGAGACTGTAGTTGTAGCCGAGTTTGTAGGTGTTGCGGACGCGCCGGATGGCATGATTGCGCCTTTTTGGCCCGGGGACCCGTCCCGGCTTGTAGGTGTTTCGGATGCTCCGGGCCTTGCTGCTGCGTCCGGCGAAGTGCATGGGCCAGGTGTAGGCGGTCCTGAAACCTGGAAATTTTCCAATGTTTTTCGTGATGGGTTTTCCCTCGGTGACCGGGACTGATCGTCCGTCCACCGTGGTGGTGAAGTTCCAGACCATCGGGGTTCCTGCCGGGAGCGCCTGCTCATCGGATGGATGGGTGGAGATGAAGTCTTCATCTCCCTCACTCATGCTCAAGAGGGGCATCCCCATCAGGATGGTGATGGGATCCTCGGAGAGGTTCTCGAAGACGAAATCGCAGGTGTAGAGCCAGGCTCCGTTCTTGGCATCACTCCTGATGGTGATGTCTTCCGAGACCATCCGGATTTCCTTGGTGTGGATGGGATAGGGGTTGGCCGCGGAGCCGCCGAAGGCGGCGTCGTTGGCGCCAGCGGGAAGGAGAGAGGCGACCAGCAGGAAGAGGGGGGGAAGGGCCGGCAGGAGAGAAGGTTCTCGGGCAGGGGTCATGGCGGCACTGATGGTAGGCGGGGGAGCCGAGGAGAGGCAAGTCCGGGCCGGTCCCGCGGTGACCCGGGGGACGGGCTTGTCACTCGATGCGCAGGACCTGGACCGCGCTGATGAGGGGCATGCGGTCGAGCGAGTCGGTGTCGGTCTTGCTGGTGAGGGCCACGGTGAGGTCCTTGGAGATCTCGAGTTCGAATTCCTTCCAGACCGCGGAGTCCGGCTGGCCGCTTTCGCTGAGGATGTCGAAGTCCTGCAGGACGGTCTTGCCGTTGAGGAGGACGTCGAAGACGCGCTGGCCGGGTTGGTCACCGGGGAGGGCGGAGAAGCCGAGGCGCACGCGGTAGCGGAAGGCGCCGGCTTCCGGGGTGGTGACCGGGATGAGGCAGTCCTTCA
>JAKVCR010000187.1 GCA_022448985.1 Roseibacillus sp. | reverse complement strand
GGGGGGGCCTCGGGGGCGTGGGGGGGGGGGGGGGCCGGGGGGCTCGCGGCCTTGCGGGGGCCGCTGGCGACGTGGTGGCGGGGGGGGCGGCTGGGGAGGACTGTTTTCACGACCGGGGGGCGATGGGGTTAGCGCTTCATCTCGGCCTCCTCACGCTTGGCATCGGCGATCAGCTTGCGGGACATCTTGGAGAAGTCGGATTCCTTGAAGGCTGGGTCGTGCATGGGATACCAGAGGGTGGCGAAGTAGTCCCGGAGGGTCTTGTTCTTGAAGGAGTATCCGTGGGCAGCGTAGGGGAGGTTGCGAAGTCTCCTGAGCCCCTGAGCGCGGTCGGTAGCCCCGGAGAAGACGTTTTGGGAGTGATCCATGATCATGAGTTCGCGATGGCGGAAGATGACCTGCAGGTCTTCCTTGGGTGCGAAGTCACGGAGGTCCCATTCGATGACGAGGGGGCCGTCGCCGGACCGGATCTTGTAGCCCGCGGGAGCGATGTAGCCAGGGAGGCCAGAGAGGTGAGGCTTATGCTCGGGACGCTTCGGAGGGAGAAGGAACCTCGTATTCTCGTGGATGACCCGGAGGCGGGAGTGCCCGATCCTGCCGTCGTGCCACAGGCCACCGGTCTTCAGGATGTAGTCGAGGTGAATGTTTCCGGCGCTCTCGGTGGGGGCGAGGGTGTAGGTGTTGCGCACGCGCCGGATGGCTTGATTCTTCCTTTTTGGACCGGGGACCTGTCCCGGCTTGTAGGTGTTGCGCACGCCCCGGGCCTTGTTGCTGCTGCGGCCTGCGAAGTGCATGGGCCAGGTGTAGGCGGCCATGTAGTCAAGGTCCTTGATTTTCGGGTTCACGGTGGGCTTGCCTGCGGTGACGGCCACTCGCTTGCCGTCGACGGCGGCGGTGAAGTTCCAGACCATGGGTTTCCCCGGGGCGATCTCTTTTCCGCCCGATGGAATGACCATGAATTCCGCTTCCTCCTCGTCGGCGGTCATGGCGGAGAAGGGCATTCCCATGAGGATGGAGACGGGGTCTTCCGAGAGGTTCTCGAAGACGAATTCGCAGGTGTAGAGCCAGTTGCCAGTCCGGGCGTCGCTGCGGATGGTGATGTCTTCCGAGACCATCCGGATTTCCTTGGTGTGGATGGGGTAGGGGCTGGCCGCGGAGCCGCCGAAGGCGGTGTCATTGGCACCGGCGGGGAGGAGGGAGGCGAGCAGCAGAGAGAGGGCGGGAAGGGCCGGGAGGAGAGAAGGTTCTCGGGCAGGGGTCATGGCGGCACTGATGGTAGGCGGGGGAGCCGAGGAGAGGCAAGTCCGGGCCGGTCCGGCGGGCGGGCTTGTCACTCGATGCGCAGGACCTGGACCGCGCTGATGAGGGGCATGCGGTCGACGGATCCGGTGCCGGTCTTGCTGGTGAGGGCCACGGTGAGGTCCTTGGAGATCTCGAGTTCGAATTCCTTCCAGACCGCGGAGTCCGGCTGGCCGCTTTCGCTGAGGATGTCGAAGTCCCGCAGGACGGTCTTGCCGTTGAGGAGGACGTCGAAGACGCGCTGGCCGGGTTGGTCACCGGGGAGGGCGGAGAAGCCGAGGCGCACGCGGTAGCGGAAGGCGCCGGCTTCCGGGGTGGTGACCGGGATGAGGCAGTCCTTCA
>JAKVCR010000186.1 GCA_022448985.1 Roseibacillus sp. | reverse complement strand
CCGGGAGCCGGGGAATGGGGGCATTGACCTCACCGGCGACAACTACGACCTCGCCTTCATCTTCCAGTTCTACGATGACGACGGCATCTTCGCCTTCACCGAGAACTTCGACGATCGCGTCAAGGTGGTGGCCACCCCGATCACCGGTTCCACCAACCTGACCGCCACCGGGGCATCCGCTGAGCACTCCGACGTGGGCTGGAATGCCCGCACCTACGGTAACTTCGACTTTGGTGCCGGGGGCTGGTTCAACGTCGACATCTGGCTCACCGAGGACGGCGGCGGCGCCCAGTCCGCGGCTGACATCGGCTTCGGTTACTTCAACGGTGCTTCTTCCAACACCGCCGACTTCGGCGGCGTCGGATACACCGGCGCCTTCGGGGTCAGCAGCGGGGCTCCCGCGGTCTTCGACACCGACGGCAACGGCGAGAGCTGGGGGGTCTACATCCAGACGGAGCAGGCGGAGGAAGCGGAAGCCAGACTCGTCAACGTCTTCTTTGACGAGGACGGGGCAGGCAATGCCGTCCTCGAGGGACTCACCCCGGGAGAGACCTACCACGTCATTGGCAGCTTCGATGGGCAGAACTTCGTGCCGCTGGCGGGCGGGGAATTCGTCGCACCAACAGCTGATCTGACGGTCGGGCCGCTGGTCCTTCCCTTCACAACCCAGGATCAGCCCAAGCTGATCGTAAAAATCGCGGAAGGGCCGATCCCGGCACCCTGATCCTTCGAGCAACTTCAATCATCACAGGCGGTGGAGTCCAGGTGGCTCCACCGCCTTTTTGTTTCCGCCGGGCGAGCATATTGCTCACGCCGGAAGAATGGTTTCTCTCTGATAACATTGCCGAAAGTAATACGCTTGGATTGACATTTTTATTCGCCGTATAGAGCACCAATATAAGGTTCAATTCCATTGAACCCTTTGGGTTAATTTGTACAGGTGACAAATACTCCTCGGTTCGCCCTCGGAAATACCAGTGGAGTAAAAAATCCAATCCATACAAGAACCCAACCAAATACACCGATGAAGGTGCACCCTCGCATATTCCCCACGCTGCTGGGCCTGATGACCTCCTTCTCCCTGCTCGGCACCGACTTTGTCCTCGCCGCGACTTACGAGCAGGATTTCGACGCTTATCCCGACGGCACCACGGATCTTGGTGACGGCACCGTCATCACCGGTTTGGCAGCCAGCATCCAGGGAGGTCGCCTCCAACTCACCATCGACAACCAAGGTCTTGGATTCTCCAGCTTCACCATCCCGGCCCTGGATGACTCTTCGCAAGGATGGACCGCTACCTGGGATTACGAGATCTACGACAGCCCCGGCGGTGAAGTCCCGGCCGACGGGTTCTCCTTCAACTACGGTAACTTCCCGCTCGGCGAGCAGGGACAGGCCGAGGAAGGCATGGCCGGGAGTCCGGGCGTGACTACCAACATCTCCTTTGAGGTCGACACCTGGATGAATTTCGACACCGAGCAGGGCGTCAATATCTCCGGGGTCTTGAACGGTGCGGATCCCGGCCAACTTGCCTTCACCAACGGGCCCATTCTCAACGACGGCCAGCGGGTCACCGGAAGCATGACCGCCAGCTACGATGCAGAGGCCGGGACCGTGTCCTTCACCACCGACGGCCTCGAAACCAACGCCGACTTCGAGGCGGTGGCTCTTCCTGCCGGGGCTGCCGGGGACGACAGCTTTAACTTCGGCTTCTCGGCCCGCGTCGGCGGTGCCAACCAGGATCTCTTCATCGACAACCTGGTCATCACAGCAGGCTCTCCCGCCCCGTCCGGACACCAGCCCGAGACTCTTCTCTACCGCCGCACGGACGGCCTCAATGTCGGCGGTGACGACTTCACCGGCGCCCTGCCCGAGAACACCGACCAGAGCCTTCCCTTCGGCGAACTGGACGACCCCAATTCCAGTCTCATTACCGCCCTCAATGTGGACCTCGAGCCCGGAAACGGGGGCATTGACCTCCTTGGTGACAACTACGACCTCGCCTTCATCTTCCAGCTCTACGATGCCGACGGGGTGTTCGCCTTTACCGAAAACTTCGACGACCGTGTCAAGATCGTGGCCACTCCAATTAACGGGGCTGACAACCTGACCGCCACCGGGGCATCTACCGAGCACACCGACCTGGGGTGGAACACCCGGACCTTCGCCAACTTCAATTTCGGCGGTGGGGGCTGGTTCAACATCGATATCTGGCTCGTTGAGGACGGGGGCGGCGCCCAGTCCGCGGCTGACATCGGCTTTGGCTACTTCAATGGCACTTCCTCCAACACTGCCGACTTCGGCGGCATCGGCTATACCAGCACTCTGGGAATAAGCAGCGGGGCTCCCGCGGTCTTTGACACCGACGGCAACGGCCAGAGCTGGGGCGCTTACCTCGACGGCTTCGATCCCAATCTCGACAGCGACGGCGACAGCATCCCGGACGGCTACGAGTTACAGTATTTCCCCGGGGACCTGACCCAGCTTGGACCCGGTGACTTCGATGGCGACGGAGTGAGCGATCCCGACGAGTACGTCGACGGGACCGATCCTACCGCGGCAGACGCTGACAACGACGGATCCAACGACGGCGAGGAGAAGGCCGCCGGGACCGATCCCGGCAATCCCGACAGCGACAATGACGGTCTCCTTGATGGTGTCGAGACCAACACCGGCACTTTCGTCGATGCCAGCGACACCGGCTCTGACCCCCTTGATTTCGACAGTGACGACGATACGATCGGAGACGGCACCGAGGTTGCTACCGGATTCGATCCCAACGACCCGGCCTCCCTCCCGGATATCAGCATAGCCAACCACAACGCGGAACGGGTCCTCTACCGCCGCACGGACAACCTCCCCGGAGCCGACTTCACCGGAGCCCTGCCCGATAACACCGACCAGGCCGCTCCGTTCGGGGATCCGGACGATCCCGGCTCCTTCCTCCTTGAGGCGATCAATGTGGACCAGGAGCCAGGGAGCGGGGGCGTTGACCTAACCGGTGACAACCACGACCTCGCCTTCATCTTCCAGTTTTATGACACCGATGGCGTCTTCGCCTTCACCGAGAACTACGACGACCGCGTCAAGATCGTGACCACCCCGATCAGCGGCTCCACCAACCTCGATGCCAGAGGAGCAGCCGCCCAGCACTCCGATCTGGCCTGGAACACTCGCTCTTTTGCCAACTTCGACTTCGGCGAGGGTGGCTGGTTCGATGTCCAAATCTGGTTTTCAGAGGACGGGGGCGGCGCCCAGTCCGCGGCCGACATCGGGTTCGGTTACTACAACGACTTTTCCACCAACACCGCCAACTTCGGTGGCGTCGGCTATGCCAGTAACTTCGGAATAAGCAGCGGGGCAGCCGCGGTCTTTGACACCGATGACAACGGCCAGAGCTGGGGAGTCTACCTCGACAGCTTCGATCCCGATATCGACAGCGACGGCGACGGCATCCCGGACGGCTACGAGGAGCAATACTTCCCCGGGGATCTGACGCAACTCGGATCCGGCGACTTCGATGGCGACGGGCTCACCGACTTGCAGGAATACAATGGAGGGACCGATCCCACCGACACCGACACCGATGGAGACGGCCTGCTGGATAACGTGGAAACCGGGAGCGGCGCCTTTGTGGACTCCAGCGACACTGGCACCGATCCCCTCAATGCCGACACCGATGGAGACGGCCTGAGCGACAGCGTGGAGAGCAACAGTGGCACTTTTGTAAATTCCTCTGACACCGGCACGAATCCTCTGGAGACGGATTCCGATAGCGACGGCTGTCCTGATGGAGTGGAAGTTGCCCAGGGTGGGAATAGGGATCCCAACGGCGCGGACGGCCCGGGAGCCAGTTCCACCTCCTATGTGCAGAACTTCGACGGATACCCCAACGGCACCACCGACCTGTGCGATGGCAGCCAGATCGGAAGCAATAACGGACCCGCTTCCATCCAGGACAACCAGCTTCGCCTGTCCGAGGACGGAGTTGGCAGCACCCACTCGTCCTACCGTATCCCGGCCCTCAATGGCTCCGCCGACGCCTGGACCATGACTTTCGACTACACCATCATCGATACCCCCGGTCAGAATCCGGCCGATGGTTTTGCCATTTCCTACGGCGCCATTCCACCCCTCACCAACCCCACCGGCGCCGCTACTGACGATGCCAACGGCGCGGGCGAGGAAGCCTGGAGCACTGCCATCCCGTGGCTCTCCGTGGAAATCGATACCTGGGACAATGGGGCCGGAGAAGCAGGCGTCAATGTGGCAACCAATACCACCGCCCACCCGGATCTCACCTTTATCCCCGGCCTCCCCATCATGGCCGGCGAGACCCGGAGCGGGACCGTGACCATCAGCTGGGACGGCGATGCCGGGACACTGACCACCAACATCACCGGCCTGGTCAACCCGGTTGACATCGTGGATCTGGAGATCCCGGGTTTCACGGGGGACGACTCCTACATCTGGGCCATCAATGCCCGGACCGGGGGAGCAACCGAAACTGTCCTGATCGATAACCTGTCGATCTCCACCACCACCAATGATGTCCACAACTTCGTGGTCTCAAGCGATGATGGCGGCGACAACCTCAACTTCCAGTGGAACAGCTTCGCTTCCGAAGTCTACACCGTGGTAAGCTCCAGCGATCCGGAAGCTGACGGGCTTCCCGAAACCTGGTCCCCCGTCCCCGGACTGCAGAACCTGGCCGCGACCGTGCCGTCGAATCTGCACAGCACCCCGAATCCGGGTGATCCGCTGCGTATCTACCATCTGCTGGCCGGTCCGGTCCCGGCACTCTTCTCCGATGACTTCGAGGCGGGGGCAGGAGGCTGGACCACCCTGGTCAATGATGCCAGTGGCAATACCCAGTGGGAACTCGGCGCCCCGGTCGGCTCCACCGGCCCGCTCACTGGCGCAGATGATTCCGCCAACGCCTGGTGCACCAACCTGGGTGATTACGGAACTGACTCCGACATCTCCCTCCGCTCGCCTGCCATTGACCTGACAGGAGTGCCCGGAGCGGAACTGAGCTTCGAGGCCTTCCGGGATGCAGATGGATTTGGAGATACCGCCGAGGTCCGCTTCCTGCGTGTCGACGGCACGCAGATCGGAGCCTCCGTTCCCCTCGACATGACCCTGTTTGACACCGAATACACGACCATCGAAATTCCCGTCGATGCGGCAGCTGTCGGGGAGATAATCATCATCGAGTTCAACTTCGTCAGTGACAGCAGTGCAGACGCCTTCAGTGGTCTTGCGATTGACAATGTCAGCGTGAGCGCCAACTAGGGTCCTGCCTGGATCCGGCCTTTCTCACAAGGCGGTGAGGCCACCCGGCTTCACCGCCTTTCCTTTTCCAGCCCCGGTCCTGAAGGGCCAGGGATCAAGCCCCCTCATGTTTCCCTTCCCTGGGCAGTCCCGCGGTCAGGACCACCGCTACCAACACAAATCCGGCGCTCGCCCACAGACAACCGGACAATCCCGCCCCAAGATAAAGCAGGCCGGAAAGCAGCGTTCCCACCAGACGCCCCCCGGCATTGGCCATGTAGTAGAATCCCACGTTGAGGGCTACCTTGTCGGAATCGGTGTAGGCCAGGATCAGGTAGGAGTGGACCGCCGAATTCACCGCAAAGACGACTCCGAACACGGCAAGACCACCAAGCACCATCCCCACTACATGGAAGTCCAGCTGCACCGTCAGGGCCAGGGCTCCCGTGACCAGTAGCAGCGCCCCACCCCACCCCAGTGCGGCTCGCGCTCCTCCGCGCTTCAGAAAGCCCGGGGCACTCGCCTGGACCACTCCATAGCCGATAATCCAGGCCGCCATGAACCCACCCACCGCGGCAAAACTCCACCCCAGCTTCTCCTTGAGGAACACCGGGAGCCCCACCACAAACCAGATGTCACGGGAACCAAAGAGAAAGAACCGCGCCAGGGAGAGGAGGTTGATCTCCCGGCTCTTGGAAAACAACTGATTGAACTTCACCTTCACTTTCGACCTGCCCAGGTCCTGCCGCAATCCCAGCAGACCACCAACCAGCACGAGGAGGAGGCCGCCCGCCATCACCCAGAGAGCCGTGACGAACCCAAGCCAACCCAGGAGAACGCCCCCGAGAAGGAAACCCATCCCCTTCATCGCATTCTTCGAGCCCGTCAGGATCGCTACCCACTTGAAGAGAGCCCGCCCTGTGCCTGCCTCTCCTTCCCCGGCGGGAACGAGCAGCTTGACTGCACTCTTGGAGCTCATCTTGGTCAGGTCCTTCGCAATCCCCGAGAGGGCCTGGGCCGCCATTACGTATAACACCGAAAGGAGCGCTGCCCAGTGGGACTGCACGAACGAAAGGGCCATCAGGGCCGCGATCTGCGTCCCCAGTCCGGCAAACAGTGTTGCCTTCAAACCCACCCGCGATCCAATCCAGCCCCCCAGGAGATTGGTCACCAGTCCGCAGAACTCGTAGAGCAGGAATAGGAAGGCCAACTGCACCGGCGAGTAGCCCAGTCCATGAAAGTAGAGCAGGACCAGCATGCGCAACGCTCCATCGGTGAGGGTAAAACCCCAGTAGGACACCGTGACGATCGTGTAATTGCGTAAATCCATCTTCGCGACGCGGGAACACAATGGACCCTACGACAACGACCGCGCCACCTTGGCTGTCAACTCCATGAGGCGGTGGGCATAGCCGAGTTCGTTGTCATACCACACCAGCACCTTCAATTGCCTTCCATCGTTCACCATTGTAGCAGGGCCATCCACAATCCCGGAACGGATATCGTTGACGAAATCCGCGGAGACGAGGGGCTTCTCCTCGAATCCCAGGATCCCTCCCAGTTCCCCCTCGGAGGCCTCCTTCAAAAGACCATTCACTTCCTCTGCAGTGGATTCACGGCTGAGCTCAAAGACACAATCAGTCAGGCTGGCATTAAGGAGGGGCAGGCGCACTGCCAGTCCGTTCAGCTTCCCTTTCAGTTCGGGATAGATCATCGTGATCGCGTTGGCCGATCCCGTGGTGGTGGGAATGAGGGAATTAAGCGCCGAGCGTGCCCTCCGGAAGTCCTTGTGGGGTGCATCAACCACCACCTGCGTATTGGTCACATCGTGCAGCGTGGTGATCAGCCCGTGCACGA
>JAKVCR010000185.1 GCA_022448985.1 Roseibacillus sp. | reverse complement strand
GTCACCCACAGCAGCCGGGAGGCGGAGCAGCTGGCGGATTGTGTCCTGCGGATGGAGGACGGGTTGATCTCGACGCTATAGCCCCGGGTATTCCTATTGGAAGTAACCCACGCCGCTCTCAAAGAGGGGTTGGTGTTTTTCTCCTGGAATGTTGCGGCCGACATCTGTTCCGCGGCGCTCGGTATGAGCCATCTTGCCGAGGACCCGGCCGCAGGGGCTGGTGATCCCCTCGATGGCGAAGAGCGATCCATTGGGGTTATGACGAATATTCATCGTGGGATTGCCTTCCAGGTCGCAATACTGGGTGGCGACCTGGCCAGTGGCGGCCAATTCCTGGATTTGTTCCGGGGAGGCGTAGAATTTCCCTTCCCCATGAGAGACCGGGATACGGTGCAGGTCATCGACGCTGCACTGGGAGAGCCATGGGGAGAGGTTGGAGGAAATGCGGGTGGTCACATAGCAGGACACGTGACGTCCGATGTCATTGAAGGTCAGGGTGGGGGCGCCAGCCTCTGGGTCGCGAATCTCTCCGAAGGGAACGAGGCCGGTCTTGATCAGGGCCTGGAACCCATTGCAGATGCCAAGGACGAGGCCATCCCGTCCTGTGATAAGGTCCATCACGGCATCTCTCACCACGGGGCTGCGCAGAACGGTGGCAATGAATTTTCCAGAGCCATCGGGTTCATCCCCGGCGCTGAACCCGCCTGGAATGAAGAGGATCTGGGCCCGCCGGATGGAGTCGGCGAGGGCCTGGAGGGACTCGTCGACAGCCTGGGGACTGAGATTACGAAAGACCAGGATTTCCGCTTCTCCGCCGGCATCGCGGATCGAGCGGGCAGAGTCGTATTCGGAATTGGTCCCGGGGAAGGCCGGGATAATGGCCAAAGGCCGGGCGGATCCCTCCCGTGGCGGACCGATTTGAGGTCCGGTGGTATACCGGAAGGTCTCGATTTTCTGGTGTGGGGAGTCACTCTGGGTGCGGTAGACGGCTTCCAGCGGGCTTTGCCATGATTTAAGCAAGTCGCTAAGCGGGAGAGACTCGACTCCTATTTGCAAGTCCGGAGCTGAACTGGTTGAGCCTATTTGCTGAGCCCCCTCCACTGCCAGGGGGCCGACGGATTCGACCAGAAAGGCGGCGTAACGCTCCCGGAAGAGGTCCGCCGGGTCGAGGGTCTCATCGGCGGTGAATCCGATTTCATTACCAGCAGCCATGGTGAGCAGTCCTGCGGCGAGGCCGCCTTCCCCGAGGCTATGCATGGCGAGAACGCCTCCAGTAGAGGCAAGGGCGTGTAGTTGCTCAGCGATCCGCCGGAGGGCCTCGAAATCCGGGCGATGGTGCTCATCGCGGGGCACGCTGACAAGGGAGACGAGGCTGTCGGGTTGCTTGAATTCAGGGGAAACCGTGGTGCTGCACCGCCCCGGGGCGACTGCGAAGGAGACCAGGGTGGGGGGGACATCGAGGTCATTGAAGGAACCCGACATGCTGTCCTTGCCCCCGATCGCGGCGAG
>JAKVCR010000184.1 GCA_022448985.1 Roseibacillus sp. | reverse complement strand
CAGCAGTTCCGGTTTCCCATCACGCACGTCGTGGGGATGAGAGAACCCGAAGTAGATCAGGAAGGGCTCGGTGCTTTTCCCGTCTTCCCGCTTGGACAGGTAATTGAGGACCTGCTCGGCATGCCAGGCACTCCCGCTCTCGTCAGTGCCTCCCCGCTTGGTGGAATCATGGCGCACCCTGAAAAGGGCGTTGGCCTTGTCGTAGCTGTTGCCCCGCTTGCAGGTACGCATGGTGTCGTAGCCCGCCCGGTTGAAGACCGCCGGCATCGTATGCATGGCGAGATCGGGCGGAACCAGCCTGGGATTCGAAACGTGGGGATTCATGATCCGCCCGAATCTGTCCGGGATATGCCAGACCGTCCGACCGGACATGACCATGTGGCGGGAAGGCGTGCACACCCCCCCGACCCAGGCCCCCATGTGATGGGCTCCATCAAACACCATTCCCTCCGCTGCCAGGGCATCGAGGTTCGGGGTCTCAAGGGAGGAATCCGGATTGTAGATCTTCAGGTCAAAGGGGGACTGATCGTCGGCGATGATGAACAGGATGTTGGGCCGCTTGTCCGCCGCGGAGCACGGGAACAGCACAGGGGAACCCGCCATCAGCAGGAAGAAACCCAGACCGTGGGAAAGCCTTGATAAGGAGCTCATGAGTGTGAAAGCAGTTAATTCTTTTCAGGGCTCTTCCTTTTCTTCCGTTTCCGGCCCTCTTTTCTCTCCTCCCTGTCGTCCCAGAGGGCCAGGGAAAAGTCATTCTTCTGCGGGGGGCCAGGCGTACTGCGGCCCCGGTCAATGTAACGCTGCATCAGGGCGGTCAGTTTTACAGAGATCTCGCTTCTCGATGCACTAAGATCCCTCGTTTCCCCAATGTCCTCCTGCAGATTGAACAACTCCCGCCGCCCATCCCGGTGGAAAATCTGCTTCCATGGCCCCTGCCGGATGGCAAGCCCGCCGGAAGCCTGGTGAACGATCGCTTCCCGGACCGGTTCCGAACTCCCGTCCAGGAGCGGGAGAATACTCACGCTGTCCTCCCCCGCCCCGGGGGGTAGTTTTCTCTCCAGAATGTCCGCACAGGTTGCGAAGAAGTCGTTCAGGCAGACCAGTTCACGACACACCGTCCCGGGCTTGACCCGGCCGGGCCAGCGCACCGCGAAGGGCTCCCGGTGGCCACCCTCGTAGATACTGCTCTTGGCCGCCCGCAGAGGGGGATAGGGACGCTTGGCCGCGCCGTTATCACCGGTCGCAATGACGAGGGTGTTCCCGGCCAATCCCTTCTTTTCCAGCGCCTCCAGGATCCGTCCCAGCATGTGATCGCCCTGGTAGACCCAGTCCGCGTACTTGCCCTCCTTCCCGGTGAGGCCTCCCTTCCCGGTGAATTCGGGTGCCGGGATAACCGGGTTGTGCGGTGGGCACATGGGAAAGTAGAGGAAGAAGGGTTGCTTCCCTGAGCGGGCCCGCTCGTCGATATACTCAAGTGCCTTCGCAATCATGAGCGGCTGGTTCCGGATCCGTTCCACATGCGACACCACCGCATCCTGCTCCAGGATACAGCCGATGTTACGAGCATGGGTGAACCCGTAGAAGTAATCGAAGCCGAGGACATTCGGGCCATTCTCGAAACGAGCCCCGATCGGCGGGGTGTCAGGTCGGGACTCCTTCTCTCCTGTCCAGCTCAATCCGAGGTGCCATTTCCCAATGCAGGCGGTGTGGTAACCCCGGGCCTTGAGAAAGGAAGCCACCGTCAGGCGTTCCTTCGGGATGATGGGGGGGGAATAGGTATTGAGGACGCCGAATTGTCCGATGCGGGACGGATAACGACCGGTGAGGAGGCCATATCTGGTGGGCGTGCAGTTGGCCGCCGCCGAATGGGCATCCGTGAATCGCATCCCCTCCCGCGCCAGGCCATCGAAGGAGGGAGTATTGAAGGGGGAATCCCCCCGGTTGCTTGAGGGCTGTCCCCACCCGAAATCGTCAAACAAGACAAAGACGATATTCGGGCGTTCCGCCGCCCCGACGATCGGACCCGTAAGGGCGGCCATCGCCACCAGCATGAGAAATGAATGTCGGAAATTCATTTTTTCCGGGCTCCCGGAAGTTCCGAGGCAGAAATCCCGGTCTCCCTGATCTGGCGATTGAGTTCCGCCTCCAGCTTCTTGATGGTATTCCGGTAAGTCTCCCGCCCCGCCACATTATACAACTGGTTCGGATCCTCCTGTCGGTCAAACAACTCAGCCGGGTGCGCGGCCATCTTCACGTAGGTGAAACGCCCGGTCCGGATCCCGTAATGGGCCGGATTGCTCCAGTAGGTGTAGAACTGGGCTGTCCTCCAGTCGGCCACCTGCTTCCCTTTCAGCAAGGACAACATGCTGCGCCCCTGCATGGCCGCGGGCACCGCCACCCCGGCCAGCTCCAGCAGGGTCGGGGCAATGTCCACGTTGATGCAAAGGTCCTCGTTCACGCTCCCGGGCCTGATCAACCGTGGGTAACGGATCAGAAATGGCATGCGCATGGAAGTCTCCAGGATCAGCCGCTTGTCGTAGAATCCGTGCTGACCCAGCCAGTAGCCCTGGTCCGAGGTGTAGACAACAATGGTGTCCTCGGTGAGACCTTCGGCGTCAAGGTAGTCCAGGACGCGCTTCAGATTGTCGTCGTTACCGGTCGCACAGCGGATGTACTTATGAATCATGTGCTGGTAGGCGACCCGGATCTTGTCGTTATCGCTTTTGGGATCATGCTTCCACATCTCATTGGGGGCGTCGTCTTTCAGATGGCGGTCATAGTAATTCGTCGTCAGATTCCTTTTGCTGTCCGTCTTCCTGGAATAGAGCATGTGGAACTTGGTCCCCTGCAGGAAAAGCCGCTTCAGATTCGAGTTGGTGTTGCGGATGTCCTCATACAGGGAGGGCGGCTCGGGAATGCTCACGTCAGCCAGAAGGTCGTCATAGCGCCTTGCATGACCGTAGTCGTGATGGGGCGCCTTGAATTGAAGACTCAGGAGGAAGGGCTTCTTGCGGTCACGGGCCTTGAGCCATTTCATCGCGATGTCGGTATAAACGTCCGTGGAATATCCCTCGACCTTGCGCCACTCCCCCTCACTGCCGGTGAAGGTCGGATCGAAGTAACTCCCCTGCCCCTTGACCGTCATGTGTTTCTCATAGCCCTTGGGCTTACTCCGAAGGTGCCATTTCCCGACCAGCCACGTCTGGTAGCCCGCCTTCTGCAGTTCAACGGGATACTGGGGCGAGTCCTCGTTAATTGATCCATTCAGTCCCCGAACTCCATTCGTGTGGCTGTAC
>JAKVCR010000183.1 GCA_022448985.1 Roseibacillus sp. | reverse complement strand
CACTGTCGGCGACTCCGCCATGGGCTCCGACGAGCAACAAGCCAAGTTCCTCGACGCCGTCAAGATGGCCTGTCGTATCGCCAAGGTATTCAATGAGCACGGCGCCCGCAAATACGGAGTCATCCGCATCGACTCCGCTGAATTCGGCGTCGCCAAATTCCTTGAAGACCCCGCTACTAACCTCAAGCGCATCGCCACTACCTTCAAGGAAGCTGCCAGGATCGCCGCTGACCACGGCGAGCGTCTGGCCGCCGAAGGCGAAGTCTGCTGGGCTGGTCTCCATTCCTGGAAGGCCGCCGTCGCCCTCATGGAAGAAGTTGGCATGCCGGAATCCCTCGGTTTCCAGGCCGACCTAGCCCACACCTACACCTTCATGCTCGGCTACAACGCCCCCGAGGATGGCCTCCTGCAGAAGGACCACGGTGAAGAACAGTTCTGGGACGCCTACGAAAAAGTCACCGACGCCCTCCGTCCCTGGACCATCGACTTCCACGTTGCCCAGAACGACGGCGAAGTGCATGGCGCTGGCAGCCACGACAAGACTGGCAAACACTGCCCGGCTGATGATCCGAACGGCAGACTCGATATCACCAAGTGCGCCGGCTACTGGCTGCAGGGCGCACAGGACCGCGGCATCCAGCACATCTGCTGGGACGGATGCATGTTCCCGAACGAAACCCTTGAGAAGCCCGAAACCTGGAATGCCATCCTCAAGGCCATGATCGACGTTCGCGACGCCCACGGCTGGGATTAAGGCCTGCCCGCAACCCGAAAGATCTAACAGAAATTCGAGTATGAGCGAAAAGAAACCACTGAATATCGGCCTTGTCGGCTACGGCTTCATGGGCCGCACCCACAGCAACGGATACAAGCGCGTCAACGACTTCTTCCCGGATGTAGAATACCGCCCGGTCCTGAAGGCCATCTGTGCCCGCAACGAGGAGCGCGCCAATGACTTCGCTGGACAATGGGGCTTTGAGTCCGTGGAGACCGATTGGCAGGCCCTGGTGGCCCGCGACGATATCGACGCGATCGACATCTGCACTCCCAACGACACCCATGCCGCCATCGCCATCGCGGCCGCGGAAGCTGGCAAGATGGTCCTCTGCGAAAAGCCCCTCGCCCGCACCGCAGAAGAAAGCGAGCCCATGGTCGAGGCCGTGGAGAAGGCCGGTGTGCCTAACACGGTCTGGTACAATTATCGCCGCGTCCCGGCGGTCACCCTCGCCAAGCAGATCGTGGACTCCGGCAAACTGGGTAAGATCTTCCACTACCGCGCCAACTTCCTGCAGGACTGGACCATCAGTGAGGAGCTTCCACAGGGCGGAGAAGGCCTCTGGCGCCTTGATGCCGCTGCTGCCGGATCCGGTGTGACCGGCGACCTCCTGGCCCACTGCATCGACACCGCCATCTGGCTCAATGGTAGCATCAGCGATGTCTCGGCGGTAACCGAGACCTTCATCAAGGAACGCGTCCACACCGCTACCGGTGAAAAGCAGGCCGTCACCATTGACGACGCCTGCCTCTTCCATTGCCACTTTGCCAACGGGTCCCTCGGACTCTTCGAGTCCACCCGCTACGCCCGCGGTCACAAGGCCCTCTACACCCTTGAGATCAACGGCGAGAACGCCTCCATCCGCTGGGACCTCCACGATCTCAACCGCCTCGAGTACTTCGATCACTCCGATGAGGGGCAGGTCCGCGGCTGGCGCAGCATCCACATCAGCGATGGGGACCACCCCTACCTCGACAAGTGGTGGGTGCCCGGTCTCTGTATCGGTTACGAGCATACCTTCGTCCACCAGGTGGCCGACTTCCTGGCTTCCCTCAGCAGCGGCGAACCCTGCAACCCGACCTTCCGTGACGCCCTCGAAACCGCCAAGGTCTGCGACGCCGTCCTGGCCTCCGCTGCGGACCGCAGTTGGAAGGATGTGTAGGAGGTAGTTTTCCTCAGGGATCCCGGAAGCCTTCCCTGTCCGAACAGGGAAGGCTTCCTGTTTCATGGACTACCCGGCCCCGGCCCCGGGATGCGACCGGATGGGAAAAAGGCTTGGACTCCCCCCGCGAAAGGTGTCACACCACGCTCCCAACCACCATCAGACAGTCCATGCTTCAGGAAGGTATCCTCAATCCGCACGTTCTCGACCTCATCGCCCGCATCCGCCACACCAATACCCTGGTGATCTGCGACTGGGCCTTCCCCTACTGGAGTGAAATAGAAACCGTGGACCTTGCGCTGACCCGCGGCATTCCCAACGTCCTTGACGTCCTCAAGCTGCTCCAGCCCAACTTCAAGATCGGCCACATCTGGCAGGCCGAGGAATTCCTCAACACCAACCCACCGGAAACCATTGCTGCATTCGATGAATGCTTTTCCTCCTTTCCGGGGGCCGAGGTCACCCGTGAACCGCACCTCGAGTTCAAGACCCGCGTCCCAAAGGCTATCGGTCTCATTCGCACCGGCGATCCCACCGCATATGGAAACGTCATCCTGGAATCCGTGTGACGCCTTGTCATGGCGCGAGGCAAGACGGGGGTGCTGCCGAAATAAATCACCCCGGTCATAACTGAAAGCTTTCAGAGAATCCTGCCCCCTTTCCTCCCCTGCACAAATTCACCAATTGCCATGAAAGCAATCGAATTCACCCGGCCCGAGGTCATCACCATGATCGACCTCCCCGATCCCCCGGCCCCCGGCCCTGGGGAGGCCCTGGTACGCACCCACCGGATGGGCATCTGCGGCACTGACCTCTCCGGCTATCTCGGCAAGATGCCATTCTTTTCCTACCCCCGCATCCCCGGGCACGAATTGGGGCTGGAAATCGTAGCGGTGGGCGAGGGAGTGGACAATATCCAGGTCGGTGACAAGTGCTCCCTTGAGCCCTACGTGAACGATCCCACCACCCCTACCAGCAGGAAAGGACACAGCAATTGCTGTCCCGGGGTCCAGGTCCTGGGAGTTCATACGGACGGGGGCCTCCGCCCCGAGTGGATCTGCCCCGCTCACAAGCTCCACCCCGGCAACAACCTCTCCTACGATCAACTCGCCCTCGTCGAGACTCTCGCCATCGGCTACCACGCGGTGATCCGGTCCGATCCACAACCAGGCCAGACCGTGCTCGTGATTGGTGCCGGTCCCATCGGTCTGGCTGTCCTGGAATTTCTCAGGCTTCACGACATCAACATCATCGTGATGGACATGGTGGAAAGCCGTCTTCAGTTCTGCCGCGAAAAGCTCGGGATTGATCACACTATCGTATTCAACCCGGAAGGATCGCATCTCACCGATCTTGAAGGAATCACCGACGGAGAACTGGCCGATATCGTGATCGATGCCACCGGGAGCGTCAAATCGATGTCCACCTGTTTCGAGTACGCCGCCTTTACTGGTCGGGTGATCTACGTGGGCATCACCACCGAGACCCTCTCCTTCCCCCACGCTCCCGTCTTCCACCGTCGTGAGCTCACCCTTCTCGCAAGCCGCAACGCGCTCCCTGCCGATTTCGGCAAGATCATCACACTCATCGCTGAAGGCCGGATCGACACCGACATCTGGATCACCGACCGTCTGGCCTTCGACGACGTGCCTGCGGAATTTGCGGCTTTTACCGATCCCACCCGTGGAACCGTCAAGGCTATCATTGAAATTTGATGGCCCCGGCTTCCCCCTGTTGATTCAGGAGCATCTTTGACTTTAGATCTTGCAGCCTTAATCTCTCCTGCAGGCTGCCCTCTCTTTACGGTTCCATGTTCCTCAAGCTCCTCATTCTCTTCATCCTGGTCCCCATTGTGGAATTGATCCTCTTTCTCAGTATCGGGGTGAGGATCGGGCTACCAGCCACCCTGGGCATCATTCTCCTGACCGCGCTGATCGGGGCCGCGTTGACAAAATCACAGGGGGCCAGGGCCCTCTCCAGCTTCAGGGAAGCAATGGCCCGTGGAGAACTGCCCCACCGGGAAGCCCTCGACGGTCTCCTCATCCTCCTCGCCGGGGCGGTCCTCCTCACTCCCGGCTTCCTCACCGACACGGTAGGATTTCTCCTGCTTTTTTCCCCGACGCGCGAAACCATTCGCAACCAACTTGGCAGCTATCTCAAGGGTCGAATCCAGATTATCGACCCTCCCCCCGGGACCCGGGACTCCGCTGCCCAGCACTCCAAGGATACCGATTTTATCGATATCTAACAAGTAGTGGCTCCCTGGTTTGCGACCACCTCTCCCCCCGGGATGGTGATCTTTTCAATAACCTGGAGGATTTCAGGCAATCTTTGCCGCGAGACTTGCAACTTGAAACCTGAAACTTGAAACTTCCCACATGTGGAAGGGCCGCTTCGCTCAGCAAACTGCTGATCTGGTACAACGCTACGGGGAGTCTATCTCCTCCGACTGGCGTCTCTACCCATACGATATCGCCGGATCGATTGCTCACGCCCGGGCTCAAATGAACGCGGGCCTTCTGAGCGAAGATGAATTCGCACAGATCGAAACCGGCTTGCGCGAAATCGAGAAGGAAATCGAGAAGGGCGAGTTCGAGTTCTCCATTGAACTGGAGGACATCCACATGAACATCGAGGCCGCCCTCACCCGGAAAATCGGGCCGGCAGGTGCCAAGTTACACACTGCGCGCAGCCGTAATGACCAGGTCGCTACCGACACCCGCCTCTACTGCCGCGCCTCCATTGACCGCCTTTTCGCACTGGGCACCAGCCTGCAACGTGCCCTGCTCGCCCAGGCGGACAGGCACGCCGCTGTCATTGTACCCGGCTACACCCACCTTCAGCGCGGCCAACCCGTCACCATCGGCCATCATCTCCTCGCCTACGTCGAGATGCTGGAACGCGACAAGCTGCGCCTGCGCGACTGTCGCAAGCGCCTCAACATCTGCCCCCTCGGATCCGGTGCTCTCGCCGGATCCACCATCAACCTGGATCGTCATGCTATCGCCCAGGAACTCGGCTTCGAGGGCGTGACCACAAATTCAATGGACGCCATCGCAGACCGCGATTATATCGTCGAACTACTCTTCGCCCTCTCCCTGCTGGGCACCCATCTCTCACGCCTCAGTGAAGACCTGGTCCTCTGGTGCAGCGCGGAGTTCGGCTTTGCCACCCTGAGCGACGAGCACACCACCGGATCATCGCTGATGCCGCAGAAGAAAAATCCTGACGTGTGCGAACTCACCCGCGGCAAGACGGGCCGCCTGGTAGGCAACCTCGTTGCACTGCTAACCGCCCTCAAGGGTCTTCCCCTGACCTACAACCGCGACCTGCAGGAAGACAAGGAGCCTCTCTTTGACTCCATCGAGACCCTCACTCTCGCCCTTGAGGTGAACGCCGAGATGATTGCCTCCATGAAAGTGAACGAAGAGAACTGCCGTCAGGCTGCCGATGACCCTCTCCTCCTCGCTACAGACCTTGCCGACTACCTCGTGCGCAAGGGCGTTCCCTTCCGTGAGGCCCACGAGATCGTCGGGCAAGCGGTGGCTGCCGCAGAGCAAGGGAACACCCCGCTCAACCTCCTTGATCTCAGCACCATTTCCGGTGAATTCAGCAGCGATGCCAGGGAGGTCTTCGATCTCGAGGCCGCCCTGCGGGCGCGCACCAACCCCGGTGCACCTTCAATCGAAAACGTCCGCCGGGAGATTGAACGCTGGCAGACTCAACTGGCCTGAGACAGCGCCCCCCGGGGGAAACTCTCCAATCCGCCTTCCTGCGGCAAGAATCGACCTTTTCCCTTTCCAGGCAAGAACAGGAGGACGTAGGCTTCCCATTCCTTCGAGCCACCCCCGAAACTCGATGCCTCGATTCAGTTCCTGCTCCGTAGTCGCCGCTACATTCATCCTTACGGCGATCACTACCCTCGCCGAGGGTGATACGGACGGAGATGGCCTTCCAGATGAGTGGGAAATCCGGAATTTTGGCGACCTCGACGAAACCGCGATTGGCGACCTTGAACCCGACGGCCTCACCAACGTCCAGGAGTTCAACAGGAACACGAATCCGAACGATGCCGATTCCGACAACGACGGAATCGATGACGGTCGCGAGTTCAATATCCACAACACTGATCCCGCGAATGCTGACAGTGACGCTGACGGATTGTCGGACGGCATGGAACTCGGCACCTACAACACCAATCCACTGGCCGAAGACAGTGACGGCGATGGCCTTTCCGACGGCGCCGAGATCGGCACTCATTTCACTGATCCCAATCTTGAGGATTCCGATGGTGATGGATTCAACGACGGGATGGAAGTTTCTGCCGGAAGCGCGCCGGACGATCCTGGCAGCAGACCTGATTTCAGCGGTCTCGCTAACGTGGTCATCAATGAATTCATGGCACAGAACCAGTCCGTCCTCCTCGATGAGGATGGAGAAAGCTCGGACTGGATCGAGATCTGGAACCCGAACGATCAGCCTGTTCCCATCACCGGATGGCACCTCACCGATGATCCCGGTGACCCGGCCAAGTGGACCTTTCCGGATCTCGTCCTGGAGGCCAACAGCTTCACCGTCCTCTTTGCCTCCGGCAAGGACCGGGCTGTGGCCGACAATGAACTTCACACTTCCTTCGCCCTCGAAAAAAGTGGGGGATTTCTCGCTCTTACCCGGCCCAGTGGACAGGGAAGGACCGGGATTGTCCACCAGTTCAATCCATACGCCGCCCAACCTGAGGACATCTCCTTCGGCCTTTACGGAGATAGCGAACCGCTCCAGTCCGGCTTCTTTCAAACCCCTACTCCCGGGAGCGCCAACAACCCGGACGCGGTGCAGGGATTCGTAGCCGACACCCGCTTCTCCGTCGACCGCGGATTCTTTGAATCTCCTCAAAGCATAGAGATCAGCTCTGCGACACCTGGTGCGAGCATCATCTATACCACCGACAACACCCTCCCCACCGCAGCTCCACTCAACGGAATCCGGGTGGATGCCCGGGATTCTGCCACTCCTCCCAGTGCCACGGTCAGCATCGCCGGCACCACCGTTCTCCGTGCTTTCGCCTTCAAGGACGATCACGAGCCAACCAATGTCGATACCCAGACCTACATTTTCCCCGACCAGGTTCTCCAACAGGGCACTCCCACCCAGCCCTGGTCCAACTGGGGTGATCCGGGTCCCGACTGGGACATGGACACCCTCGTCACGGAGCACGCCGATCCGTCCAGCCGCTGCGTGGCCGATGACCTGCTCGAGATTCCCACCCTCTCCATCTCCCTCCCTTTCGCCGACATGTGGGGAAACGGGGGAATCTACATTTCGGGAGAAGGTCTCGAACGGAGCTGCTCCATTGAGTTCATCAATCCGGATGGAGATCCTGCCAACCCAAACTCCGCACAGGGATTTCAGATCGATGGCACGGTGCAGATCGTGGGAGGGTCATCGACCGGGCGATGGAAGAGCAACCACCTCTCCATGCGCCTCAAATTCACCCACGGTGATCTTCGCTACAAGGTATTCGACAAGCCCTGGATTCCATTTGGCAATGAAGCCACTGATCGCTTTGACACCCTGGTGCTGGACGGTCGCCTCAACAACGTGTGGAATCATCCCAGTCACGGCCAGAGAGTCCTCGGCCAGTATATCCGGGACCAGTATGTAGCTGATCTCCAGAACGCACTCGGGGGCACCGCCCCCCACGGCCGGCACATGCATGTCTATGTGGCGGGAATCTACTGGGGAATGCACACCGTCCACGAGCGCCCGGATGACAATTTCGCGGCGCAGTACCATGGCGGCAGCAACGACGACTACGACGTGGTCAAGCACTCCGGAAACACTGTCATCAGTGGCTCCAGTGCCAATTACAACCGGCTCGCCAGCGTTATGAATGCTGATCTCACCAACCAGGGCCACTTCCGGCGTGTGGAAAGCAGACTCGACCTTGAGGACTTTGCGAAATACATGATCGTCAACTATTTCTGCGGTAATACCGACTGGGATCATCACAACTGGTACGCCAGTTTCAATCGGAGGGAACGGGGCGCCAAATGGCACTTTCATTCCTGGGATGCCGAACATGTCCTCAAGGGTGAAAATGACGACACCACCGGTCACAACAATAGCGGCAAACCCACCGGCTTTCAGCACCGCCTGATGACCAGCGGGGAATACAAGCTCATCTTCGCCGACATTGTCCGCCGCGAGTTCTTCAACGGAGGGGAACTCTCTCCCTCCCGGACGATGGCCCACTACCGGCGACGTCTCGACATCATCGACCACGCCGTCCGGGCCGAATCCGCGCGCTGGGGTGACAGCAAGCGCCCGGGACAGCCATACACCCGGGGCAACGAGTGGATGGCAGAGCGTGACCGGATTCTCCGGAGCTACCTCCGACGCCGCACCAGTATCGTGTTCCGTCAGTTTCAGGACCGCGGCTGGTATCCAGCCACCGAGGCACCTGATTTCAGCCGGCACGGAGGCAATGTGGCGCAGGATTTCGCGCTCTCCATCATTAGCCCCGATGGCGGCACGGTCTACTATACCGTAGACGGCAGCGATCCCCGCGAAGCTCTTACGGGAAACCCACTGGGAACTGCCTATACCGGACCGGTCCATCTGGATTCCACCAGCGTGATGAAGGCCCGTGTGCGCAGTAATAGTGGCGAGTGGTCAGCCCTGACTGAAGCTCTTTTCGTGGTGGGGACCGAGCAAGCCGCAGCGGACAATCTGGTTGTTTCCGAGATCCACTACCGCCCCGGCTCTCCTTCTGCGGATGAAATCGCGGCAGGCTACCACAACCGGGGGGACTTCGAATTCATTGAACTCCTGAACGTGGTCCCGATGCCTGTCGATCTCAGCAACGTGGTTTTTGAAAATGGCATCGATTTCAACTTTCGCCGAGACTCGGAGATCTTCGAATTGGCTCCGGGAGAGCGCATTCTCATCGTGAAGAATCCCGCCGCCTTCGAGTTTCGCCATGGGCCCGGACTACCAGTGGCGGGGGTATTCCAGAACGGCACCAATCTCTCCAATGGGGGAGAACGCATCACCCTGATTAACAGCGGCACGGGCGAGACAATCCAGAGCTTTTCCTACTCCGACACCTCCCCCTGGCCTGAGGCTGCAGATGGGCATGGCTACTCTCTCACCCTTTCTTCTGCTATAGCTGCTACCGATCTCGCCGAACCACTGAACTGGCGCGCGAGCCGGGAGGCGGAGGGCAGTCCGGGGATGGGGGATCGCATTGCCCTGGCGGACTGGCTTGACGCCCACGACCTCGCAACTGGCCAGGAGGAAAGTGACCTGGATCATGATGGTCTGAGCGCTCTGCTTGAGTATGCAGTGGGTGGAAACCCCGAAGATCCCTCGGATGGCAATGTCTTCACGCCTGCCATCATATCTCTTGAGGTCGACGGGCAAATCGACAATTACCTCGTCCTCCGGTTCCCCAGGCTGAAAGGTGCAGACGACGTTCGGGTTTCCGCCCAGTTCTCCACCGATCTCATCAGCTGGACCGAAGCCGGACCGGTAATCGACTACCAGTTCAACAGCAGCAACCCGGTGGAAACGCTCATGGTGCGTGCCCCGACCCCAACCGGAAGTGCGCCTCAGTTTCTCCGGCTGCAGGTGGAATCCAGATAAGTCCCGGAACCTGGAGTCACTCAACTTACTCGTCAGGAAACTGGAAGCGGGGCAGTGCCACGGTCTCGATCATGTCACTTTCCTCGGTGATCCGGATCATTCGGTTGGCAGCGACTGCCTCAAATCGCTGCGTTATACCGCTCGTCGGCCACCAGATCTCGATCCGGGCGATACTATCCGCTTTCCCAATCCCGATCGTTTGCCTCAGGGGATTAGCTCCAAAGCTCGCCCCGCTGTTTACATGGCGATAGACTGAACGCCCCGGCCTGCCCTCCTCCTCAAGCACCAGCCGAATTCGGGCGCCGATGGCACAGCGATTGGAACGCGTCCCAACCAGCTGAACTGCGATCCAATTGTTCTCAAACCCGGGGTTTTCAAAGAGAGCATCGGAAAACCTGTCCCCGGTAGCCCCTCCCCCCATCTGCACGTAAATGTCCTGATCCCCGTCATGATCGAAATCTGCAAATGCGATACCGTGACCCTTCTGGAGATGCCCGAAACCACCTTCCCAGGTCACATCCGAAAAACCCTGCCCCCCCCTGTTCCTGAACATGAGGTTGGGCATGAGCGCGTCATAAGCCGGATACCCTGTCCCCAGATAGAAATCCAGAAAACCATCGTGATCGAGGTCGCCGAAGTTGCAGCCCATGGGTAATACGAGGGTATCGAGGCCCAGTTCGGCAGCCACTTCCACAAACCCACCCTTTCCATCGCCCCGGTAGATGCAGGCCAGTTCATCGTCGCAGGGCTGGCCAAGATAGCTCTCCACCAGGCTTGAGAGCGAATCGGGCTGGCCACGATTGGCTGCCACGAAGAGATCCAGGTTCCCATCGTTGTCATAGTCCCAGAACCAGGTTGGGAACGCCGCCATGGGCCGCGTGACCTTCAGTTCCGGTCCCACGTCCGTAAAGGTGCCATCACCATTGTTACGATAGAGCCGGTTGGGACTCATGAGATTTGCCACATACAGATCAGGATCACCATCGTTGTCATAATCCCCCCAGGTGACTCCCTTCGTGAAGCGCCCGTTTTGCACGCCTGCCCTCGCGCCCACATCGACAAATGTCCCATTCCCGTTATTTTGGAAAAGCTGGTTGGGCGCACTGATATTCCCTGTCTGCTCATTGCCAACGTAGAGATCCAGGTCGCCGTCCTGATCGTAATCGGACCATGCGGCTGTCTGGGTCGGGTAAGCCGGTTCCGCAAGCCCGGCCGCGAAGGTGACATCGGTGAAAACACCCTTCCCATCGTTGCGCAGGAGCGAGTTGGGATGCCTCCCGGCACCCTGCAGCCACGCTCCCCGCAGGACGAGGATGTCAAGATCCCCATCATTATCGTAATCCGCCTGTTCCATGTTCAGTCCCCCGGTCAGACCCGTCAGACCAGCCTCCCTGGATCTTTCCTGGAATGTCCCGTCACCCCCGTTGCGGAAATAACGCATCATTCCTTCCGCATCGAACGTGGAACTCACCACATCAAGGAGGTTGTCCCCATCGAAATCGTCCACGATTACCCCGCCCGCCAGGTTGAAGGTGTCCAGATCGAGTCGGGGCGCGACATTGACGAACTTCGGCCAGGGCTCGTCAGAAGCGAATACTGCGGGAGGGATCAGGTGATGTTGGGGGACTTTCGAAGGATACCCGCCGATGGTCATGTAGGCCAGATTGAGCAGCCACCGCGACTTCTGTTTCAGGCCCCGGTCCGCATTCGGCGTCATCAGAATCTCACCCAGATAACGAATGGCATTTCGCGATCCTGTCTGATTGGTGTGAATTCCCTTTCCCCGAATCGGCATGATACAGCTGTCCGCATTGAAGCGGGCGCAACAGTTTTGGGTTTCTCCCCGGCGAAAATATGCCACCGCAAGCCGGTAGCGAATCAGATTGAGTGCCTTCTCTGGAACGGATGGTTTGAGACGGGAGTAGGTGTTGTAGGCTCCCTGCAGGCGGTTCAGAACTGATTCCTCCCTGCCCTCCAGCGCTTCGGCCTCAGCCAGATGAAGGATTGCTTCCAGACGTTGGGCACTGGGTCTCTCTGGCAAGGCCTTCAGCTTAGCCTGCCAGATCTTCGCCTCGGCCTCGCCCCGGTAGGGATTGCCGTCTGCTGTTTCCTCCGCGACACGGGCCAGTAATTCAACCATGCGTTGATGCCCGGCAGGCTGCGGTGGAGCCGGCACCTCGGGGTCGGCCTTCCTGGCGGCTTCCTCCTTGCCGGGATCGGAACAGGCTCCCAACGAGAACGTGAGAAGCCCCAGCCCAAGAAACAGGATCCCCCCACCCGCAAGGGAACCAGTTCGCCTCCGCCCCCGGTCACTCCTTCCAAGCGCCTTTGCAATCGGCATCCAGACGTCCAAAATGGTTGTATCCCGGATCACGACTCTCCGCACAAGAGGCCGGATACCTGGTTCTGCTGCCTTGGCGAGAGTCCCCACACGAAGTACTTGGCGGTAGCTTCAATAAATTTCCGTGTCATGGCGCTGGCCATGTATGTAGTCCAGATCACTCCGAAGAAACAGCGGAAAAGGCGGCAGGAGCGGGAGGTCGGAGTGGCTTAAGAGTCTGCTCCTGAGTGCAACACGATGGAATATATAACTTGGCCAGGAGTCCTGAGCCCCCCCAGGTCTGATATGCACTCCGGGACCAGCCCAATTTCAAAAGACTTCCTATGCCCTTGAATCCTGGACTGATACAGCTACAAGCGAATCCAACGAATGTTTCACCCGGCGATTCATGGAAAAGGCCGTCCCGGCCCCGTGGCAGGAATGCTGAGCTCGTCTTATTGCTGACAGGCATCACCCCAACGACGTCCCAATTCCCTTCTCCATGCACCGCCTGTTGTCCACCTGCGCCGCCTTGAAGCTCGTCACAGCGGCTTTTGTTGCCACCTGGCTGGTGGCCTGCAGCGGGAAAAGCGACATTCCCTCCACCGCTTCCTACAATCCGGGCTACGGCCCCTTCGACCAGAACGGTGACTACGTGGAAGCCTGGGCCGACAAGCCCGCGAGAAAACACACCTGGGGAACCAAACCAGCCCCACCGAAGCCTGTCGGCCGCCAAATCAACCGGAAAGATTTGCCGCTCGTAGTCTCCCGGAACAAACCCGCCACCAAACCTCCTGCCCTATTGGCCTCCCAGGCCCCTCCCTCCCGGCCCGAACCCACGGTACAACCCCAACCACCCCGGCCTACGCCCCCAAAACCTGCCCCCAGCCCCACGATTCGCCATACCGTGATCAAAGGGGACACCCTCTACTCTCTCGGACGCCGCTACGGAACTTCGGTTGGTGCCATTCAGCGGGCGAATGGAATCCGCGGAACCATCATCCGCATCGGACAGAAGCTCAAGATCCCCCGATAACACGAGCGGCTGCACCCAGCCATTCTGCTCAGCTCCCGGGTGAAATGTTCTTCCCGCTCGACGGTCCTCCCAGCGATCCCGTCCTGCCCTTCAGGCCAGCCACCAGGAAGGCCGCGCCGATGCCGTACATGAAGATCGAATAAAACTGACCCTTGGTCAGCAGGCCTTCGATCACCCAGGCCGCATCCGGTTCCCGGAATTGTTCCGCCACAATGCGGAAGGTCGCATACAGAATAAAGAACACTCCCGTGATCACCCCATGCCCCAGATTCCGGAACCTCAGGCGAAGAACCAGGAGGATCACACAGAGGCCCAGACCCTCCAGCAATGCCTGGTAGAGTTGAGAGGGGTGCCGGACCTGGACGTAATTCCCCAGGACCTCCAGGATCGCCGGGTTCTCCCTGCTCGCTTCCAGCGCGCCTTCCAGAAGTTGTCCTTTGCCGGCCGAGGGGCTTTTAAGATAGCCATCCCAGAGGACGTCCAGGCGTTCCGGATCGACTTCCACTACTTCCCGCATCGCATTGTAAAAGCGGTCCTCGTTCCCCTCCTCCAGCAGTTCCTTGGGAAACTTCATTCCGACCCCCGCGCTGGTGACCCTGCCGTAGAGCTCGCCATTGATGAAGTTGGCAATCCTTCCAAAGAAAATCCCCAGGGGGGCAAAAATCACCAGGCCATCCCCCACCCCGGTCCAGGAACAACCAGAGCGCCGGGCATAGAAATAGGTGAAGATGGTCAGTCCCAGAATGCCCCCATGACTCGACATCCCTCCCTTCCACACCTGCAGGATGACCAGAGGGCTCTCCAGCACGTAACCAATCCCATTGTCGGGAATCATGTAAAAAAGGACGTAGCCCAGCCGGCCGCCAAGAAATACCCCGAAGAGCGCCGCGTAGGCGATAAAATCGGCCACCTTCTCAGGCCGCACCACCCACAGTTCCTTCCGCGCCAACCACTTCAGTCCAAAATAGCCTGCCATGAATCCCGCCAGATAAGCCAGCCCATACCATCGCAAGGCAAACGTGTCGGAGAGTTCGACGATCTCCGGCTTGAGGTTGTGCACCCAGGCCGCCAGCACCTGTATGTTCGCGACAGAAATCATGACTGACGGTTACCCTTCGCAGTTTTTGAAATTCCCGGGGCGGACCCTACAGATACTCCACCAGCTTATCGGCCTGGCGGGCGGTTAATCGCCTGATGAGGGCCACGCTGAGATCAACCATGGCACGGTAATCTGCCAGGTCGATGATGCTGTTGTGCGAGTGGATGTAGCGAGCAGGCACCCCAAGCACCACCGAAGGCACTCCCTCCCCGGAGAGATGCACCTCGCCAGCATCCGTGCCTCCGCCGCGCCGTACCGCCAGTTGATGGGGAATTTTCTCCTTCTCCGCTGTTTCAACGGCAAGTTCGGCAAGCCGCGGATTCATGATGGCACTGGGGTCGTGCATACGGATCTGCACACCACCCTCCACCGTAGCCTGCGATTCATCGGGCCTGAACCCCGGAGTGTCATCAGCGGGGGTGCCCTCCAGAATCACCGCCACATCGGGCCTGGCATGTCGCGCCAGCGTCCGCGCTCCCCTCAATCCTATCTCCTCCTGCACACTTCCCGCCAGGAGGACACGATTACTCCGTTTGAGCCTGCCTAACTTCTGACCCGCCTCCACCACGGCCGCCATTCCTACCCGGTTGTCGAAGGCCTTGGAAAGATAGCGCCCTTTACGCCCCATCGGTTCAAAGGACGTTCTCGGCGCGACGGGATCTCCCACCCGGATGCCCATCGCGCCCACCTCCTCCCGCGAGGTGGCCCCCACGTCGACAAACATGCTCTCCAGCGACATCACCCTGCTACGCTCGGCTTCCGGGAGGAAGTGTGGCGGCTTGGAACCCACCACGCCCACGATCTTCTTTCCCTTCTTCGTCTTTACCACCAGCTGCTGCGCCAGCACCACATGCGGCCACCAGCCACCCACTGCGATAAGCTGCAAGAATCCCTTCGGACCGATCGACTGCACCCGGAAACCCACTTCGTCCATGTGGGCCTCCAGCATCACTCGCGGACCCTTTCCTCCCAGGTCGCAGACCACCGACCCGGTTCGATCGGTCGAGAACTGGCCCACGCCCTCTAACTCCTTCACAAATATTTCACGCACCTCACCCTCGAAGCCCGACGGGCCATGAGCTTCCGTGAACCGCTTCAGGAGCGTTTCCGACTTTGTTGCCATGGGCGGAGACTAGAAGGCCTCCCCGGGCACGGAAGGGAAAAGTGATTCCATCCCGGCCAGACCTTGGTGACCCCATCTCCTCTTCGACTCGCTCCCGGACTTTCCCATGTTCCTTGTGTCTCTCCTGCGATCCCGGGAAATAGCGACCCCGGCAAGGCCAATCCAAAAGGTCCGATATCTCTGGCCTCCGGAAAGATTCCATGAAAAAGCTCCCTTCTCCTCGCTTTCTGATTTCCATCCAGCCGCGATCCACTATCTCAACTCGGTCCACACTCCATGAACACCACCCCGCAAGTCGCTGATCTCCACGTCGTCCGGAACGTGCCACTACCGGCACCAGCCTTCGTCCTCTCCGAAATCAAACGCGATGTCACGGAGGCGGCCTTCGTAGCGCAGAGCCGCGAAACAATCCGGGCGATCCTGAGCGGCCGGGACAAGCGCTTCCTGGTCATCGCAGGGCCCTGTTCAATCCACGACACCAAGGCTGGCCTGGAGTATGCGAAACGCTTCAAGGCACTGGCTTCCGAGTTGCAGGACAAGATCTACCTCGTCATGCGGGTCTACTTTGAGAAGCCTCGCACGACCGTGGGATGGAAGGGTCTCATCATGGATCCCGAACTGGATGGCACCGATAATATCCCACACGGCCTGATGGTGGCCCGCGAGTTCCTCCAGCAGGTCATCGGGCTGGATATTCCCACTGCAACCGAGTTGCTCGATCCCATTACTCCTCAGTATATCGCCGACTTCATCAGCTGGTCCGCCATCGGAGCCAGGACCAGTGAAAGTCAGACCCACCGGCAGATGGCTTCCGGTCTCTCCATGCCGATCGGTTTCAAAAACACCATTAGTGGTGATCTTAAGGCCGCCATCAACGCGATTGGGGCAGCCACGAAACCACAGACTTTCCTCGGGGTTTCGGAACAGGGGGTTGCCTCCGCGGTCTCGACTTCCGGCAATCCCGACTGCCATGTCATCCTGAGGGGCGGCGAGAACGGGCCCAACTACGACGAAGCGAGTGTCCAGGCTGCTCTCCGCCAGATCGGGGAAGCAGGATTTCCTGCCTCCGTGATGATTGATGCTTCCCATGCCAACTGCGGAAAGAACCACGAGAAGATGCCCGCCGTATTCGAGGAAATTGTCCGCCAGCGGGCTGCAGGTAATGACGGAATCGTGGGCGCTATGCTGGAAAGCAACCTCATGGCAGGAAACCAGAAATTCCCCCAACCCCTTTCCGACCTCACCTACGGTCAGTCCATTACAGACAAGTGCATCGACTGGGAGACCACGGAGAGTCTCCTGCGGAACGCGGCCAGCACATTCTGATCAACCGGGGCAGTAAGGAGCGGGCCCTACTTGTCCGCAGCAGGTTGAGCCGGGGCCGGCTCCAGGTGACTGGCGGTGATCGTTCCCTCGTCCGCGAAGAAATCAATCAGGGCCTGTCGGCTACTCGGCGGAAGGAGGCTGGCCTTGCACTCGGGCCTCTGGGCGAGGGCCCGCAGGCGCATGAGCCGCTTGCCCCCTGATTGCACGTCATAGGAATTGAAGACGATACAGTAGCGGTGTCCAGCCGGGCGGGGACCGGGATTACGCAGGCTGCGCAGGCTGCGCACAAAGCGACCCCTCCTTGTTTCGCCCTTGGCCGCTTCAGCCCCCGCCACCTGCACCTCGAACCCGAAGAGGGCACGATCCGTCCCTCCCTGCAGGGACTCATTGAGCACACCCACCAGTTCCTCCCGGGTGAGGTAAAGGACAACCAGCCGGTTGTCGTAGGGTAGAACCGTCCAGGCCTCCGCGATTGTCTTCTTTCCTGCCGGGAGGGTGCCACTCCCGAAGGTCCCATGGAAAACGCCATCCGGATCAAGTTCCTGTTTGGCGGCCGCATGCAACACAGCGGAGGAAATCAGGGCCTGCAACGGACTTGGCATTCCCGGAGCCGGGCGCCGGGCAGTCAGTTCCACCGCCAGCTCTCCCATTTCGCCCGAAAGGTAGCCCCCGGCGTCGTCCAGGTCCTTGCCCGCAACCTCCAGCACGAGTGGATCCTCGGGAATACGTTCATCCATCAGCATGGTGTAGGCCCGCTTCTCCACGATCCTGCGACTCTCAGTATCAAACGTGAGGTCCACCCGCCCACAGTGGATCCCGAAGTAGTCTGCCTGAGTATACAGTGTTCCATTTACAAATCTGCTGGCCTGGTCCCTGTGCGTATGTCCCGCGAGATAGACGTCCGGCCCGTCTTCCTCCTCAAGCAGGGCCTGCACTCGATTAGCAAAGTCATCGGTCTCCCCTAGCCCCATATGTCCGCATACCACTACCGCGTCCGCCTTGGCCTCCTCCCGCAGATACTTCAGGCTCGTCCGCAGGACCTTTACGGGATCGGTAGCCTCGAAACCGTCAAGTAACTCCGGACGCAACCAGTATGGCAGCCCCGGTGTGGTCAGCCCAATCAAGCCGATCCGGAATCCCGCTACCGTCTTCACCACGTGGGGAACGATCCGGGCCAGGGGGTGGGACGGGTCCTCCAGGGTGCCGGCCGGTCTCCCCTCAATTCTGATATTTCCCGTCAATACCGGCATGGTGGAACGCCTCACCGCATCGAGAACAACCTCCGGTCCCCAATCAAACTCGTGATTCCCGAGAACCCAGGCATCATACCGTAGTTTGTTGAAGAGATCGATCATGAGGCGGCCGCGGGTGATCCAACCCACTGCCGTTCCTTGATAAACGTCCCCTATATCAAGTAGCAGGGAGTGAGGATTGGTCTTCCGCCACTGCCGGATCTGCGAGGCGCAGCGGGCCAGTCCTCCCACGTTTGTAATTCCCCGGTAGGTCCGGGTCGGGCGGATATGTCCATGCAGGTCGGTGGTATGAAAAAGCGACACCGTCTTAACCGTCCTTGGATCCTGTGCCCCATGCACCCGCCGGGGAAGAAGGAACGAAGCTCCCGCCAGGGCGGAACCACACAACATTGTCCGTCGCTCAATCGGGCTCATGGGTAACAAGCATCGTATAAAATCTCACGAGAAATGCAACTCGCAGGATACCACAGGACCTCCTGGGAACTTCAGCCTTCCAGTTCCTCGACTGGTCGCCAGCACCCTTCCCAGTCATAGTATTGCAATGCCGAGAACTCCTTTTTGTAATCGTAGCAGCTCGGCTCCACCGTTGCATAACCACTGTAATAAAACTGGAAGCCCTGCTCCCGGGCGAACTCAAGTTCGGCCAGCATTGTGAACACCCCCAGGCGACGCCGCGAATACTCCGGGTCAAACACCGCATAGATACTGGAGCACGTCTGTCGCCCGAGAGCAAAGAAGCTGGCTGCAATCAGCTTCCCCTCCAGGCGAACGCTCAGTTGCAGACACTCGCAGGGGTGCCCGTTGGGGCGGTTTCCCAGAAAGTCCGCAAGGCAATCCGGCACATTTCCCGCAAAGCGCATCTTGTGGATATCGAAAAGACGGCTTTCCCCCTCCCCCGGATCAGCACTGTCATAACTGAGGTCCAGATCTCCGTTCTTCCGGATTGTGCGCCGTTGGCTTCTTGATCTCATGAACCGGGCCACTTCGATCCGCAGGGCAATCTGTCTCTTGAGATACGTCCCATCACTCATAAGGCTCGCGCGAAAAAAATCTGTCCCAAAGTTGCGCCAACCCACCGACCAGAGCTCATCCATTCCTTCTGGGTCGACCACGTCAAATGCACGGCTTTCGGCCACCAGGGGCCACGCCCCCGAAAGCAAATTGTAAAGCTGCTGCGACATTCGACTCTCTCCGGATACCTCAGGCAGTATGCCCATGATCGGCACCGCGTTCAATTTCCTTGTCAGACCAACCCTTTATACGGCCCAGAATCTCCCCAGTCTCTTCAAGGGACCGCACTGCCAGGGTGGGATCGCAGGACCGCAGTTGTTCAAGCGAAAAACTGCCGGTGGCAACCGCGATGGTCCTGGCTCCAATGGCATGGCCGCAGGAAATGTCGCGCGGGGTATCCCCCACGACCACCGTCTCCGAAGGACTAAACGTGCGTTGATGAACTTCCGTGGCACGGGCCACGGCCACCGGCCCCAGCTTGTCCCGCTCGACGTGCTCGTGACCAAAGGCTCCAAAGGCAAAGTAATGGTCCAACCCGAATCGCTGCAACTTGAGCTGCGCCCCTGCTTCGATGTTTCCGGTGAGCAGCCCAAGCACGGCCCCCGCCTCTTCCAGAACATCCAGAAGCTCGCACACTCCGGGCAGAATCTTTCCCTCCAAGCTGCTGGCCCCGAGTTGTTCGCGTAGGCGGACAAGGTAAGCCTCATACAACTCTCCGACCGTGGCTGGACTGATCTTCGATCCGAACGCCGTCAGAACGTCCCGTGCCAGGCCTGCATCGGTCGCCCCACGCACATCCAGCTCCGGCAGGGCAGCCCGATCACCATATAAATCGTGGGCCGCGAGGCGAATGGCCTCCAGTCCGGCCCCACCGGTGTCAATCAAGGTGCCGTCGATATCAAATAATACCAAGCCGCAATGCATGAGCTGGAATGAAAAGAAGCCCCTCGCTATTCCGCCTTCTCTTCCTCAGCTTCCTCAGCTTCCTCAGCCCCTTCATCCTCATCGTCGAGCTCCTCATCATCCTCGAAGTCATCTTCCTCGATCAGGTCACCATGACTCAACTTGAATTTACGCACCTGCTGTTCATTCGGTAGTGGCGAGAGGACCATCACGACGTTTCGTCCAACCAGCTTGGGCTCCTGGTCAACGTGGGCCATGGTCTCAAGGTCCCCCTTGATGCGCTCCATTTTTTCAAGACCGAGTTCCCGGTGGGCATTTTCCCGTCCACGGAACTGCAACTGCGCTCGCACCTTGTGGCCTTCTTCAAGGAAGGCCTCGATTCTCCCCAGCTTGATATTGTAATCATGCTGCTCGGTCCGCACCCGGAACTTGATCTCCTTGAGGCGCGTGACCGACTTGCTCTTACTTGTCTTCTTGAGCTTCGACTGTTCGTACTTCCACTTTCCGTAGTCAACCACGCGGCATACGGGGGGATCCGCCTTAGAAGCAACTTCCACCAGATCGAGGCCGATGGCTTTGGCTCTCTGGACCGCCTCCCGGGTGTCCATGACCCCAAGTTGTTCCCCTTTCCCGGATACAACCCGCACCCGCGGGGCCCTGATCCGTTCATTGACCCGCGTCATGTCCCGGCGCGGACGAAATCTCTTCTTCTTTTTCTTAGCGATAGCGTCTCTCCAGTGTTGTTGAGGGTGCGGAATGCATCCGCGGACGGAGGCGCAAAGGCGCTCCGGGCGTCATGCCAAGGCTGAGGTCATCAAGTCGCTGCATCATTGGGCGCAACACGGCTCAGCTCCGCTCACAGTGAACGGTTTCGAATCTCTTCGCATACTTGGCTGACAAAATCATTGAGAGTCATGGTCCCGAGATCATCGCGATCTCGATGGCGCACACTTACGCTTTGCGACTCTTCTTCACGTGCGCCAATAATGAGCATATAGGGCACACGATCCAGCCTCGCAAGGCGAATCTTGGCCCCTATCTTGTCACCTCCCAGATCGCTTGCCACCCGCACCCCGTCTTCTGCAAGCATGCGTGCTGCTTCCTCGGCGTAGGGGTTGTGCTTCTCCGAAATGGAGAGAACGCGCACCTGCTCGGGTGCGAGCCAGACCGGAAATTTCCCTTCAAAGTGCTCAATGAGAAGCCCGACAAAGCGCTCCAGCGATCCGAAGGGTGCACGGTGAATCATAACCGGACGGTGCGGCTTGTTATCCGCCCCAATGTAACTCAAGTCGAATCGCTCTGGCAGGTTGTAGTCCACCTGCACGGTGCCGAGCTGCCACTCGCGTCCAATCACATCCTTCACCACAAAGTCGATCTTGGGTCCATAGAATGCGGCCTCCCCGGGTTCTTCGGCATAGTCCACACCCAGGGTCTGGACCGCATCCCGCAAAGCCTCTTCGGCCTTGTCCCAATTTTCAGGATCCCCCACGTATTTGGAGGAATCCGGATCGCGCAGGGAGAGGCGCACGGTGTAGTCCGACATTCCCAGGGCACCGAAAACCGTCTTAACCAGCCCCAGGCAACCCTGGACTTCTTCGCCGAGCTGCTCCGGGGTGCAGAAGAGGTGGGCGTCATCCTGCGTGAAGGAACGCGTCCGGGTAATGCCTCCAAGTTCACCGCTTTGTTCCCAACGGTAAACGGTCCCGAACTCAGCCAGACGCACTGGGAGATCACGGTAACTGTGGTGATCACTCGCAAAGATGCGGATATGGTGTGGGCAGTTCATGGGTTTCAACATGAAACCCTCCACTTCTCCTTTCCGCAGTGCATTCATGAGGTCCCCGCAACTGCTGTCGTCATCGGAGAGCTTCTTGAGGGCCTCACGCTCCGCAAAGGGCGGATACTGACTCTCCTCGTAATAGGGGAAGTGCCCGCTGGTCCGGTAGAGCTCAAGTTTCCCGATGTGCGGTGTGAAGACCTGATAATAGCCCTGCTTATCGAGTTCGGCCGTAATGAAATCCTGCAGCTGGCGCCGGATGATGGAACCCTTCGGCTTCCACAGGGGAAGGCCCTGCCCAACCATCTCATCAAAGTGAAAGAGGCCAAGTTCCCTGCCTAGACGTCGATGATCGCGCTTCTTCGCTTCCTCCAGACGCTCCAGATGCTCATTCAGGAGAGTCCTGTTCTTGAAGCAGGTCCCATAGACCCGTTGCAGCTGCGGGTTATCGGCATCACCCTTGTAGAAGGCGCTGGCCACACTCATCAACTTGAAGGCCTTGCAGTTTCCCGTGCGCCCCACATGTGGACCAGCACAGAGGTCCCAGAAGTCACCATTCTTGAAGATCGAGATCTCCTCGCTATCCGGAATGCCCTCCAAAAGGTCGATCTTGAAGATGGAGGGCGTATCACGCTCGCCCAGGGCAGCCAACCGCCCCCTCTGCGCCATTTCCATGGCCTGCTCGCGGCTGATCACCTCCCGCTCAAAGACCTGGTTCTCCTTTACCACTTTCTTCATCTCAGCCTCGATGGCGGGGAAATCGTCCGGCGAGATGCGGTGCGCAAGGTCAACATCGTAGTAAAACCCACCTTCCACCGGAGGTCCGGCCGAGAACTGGGCATCAGGCCATAGCCTTGCGATCGCGGTCGCCATCACATGGGCACAGGAGTGCCGGAGACGTTCCAGGTCACTCATCTGGTTCCGTTCTTCGAGAGTCTTGCGCTCTTTGTCGGCTGCCATTTCCTCTAGTCTCAGGTTTCAGGCTCCAAGTTTCAAGTTGAAGTGCCTGTCAAGTGATTGGGATTCATGCGGAAAGTGGTGGTTGGGCCTTCGCGGGCTTAACCTGCTTCTGGTCAAATCCACAAAAAAGGCCTCGCTTCGTTGCGAGGCCTTCCAGATTTTCCGCGGAGTTGCCAACCTGCTCGTTAACGGGAATACAGTTCAACGATAAGCTGGACGTTGACCAGGGGATCGATGTCCTCGACTTCAGGGAGGCGCGCGACGACGCCCTCCATAGTCTCGCGGTCCAGGGTGAGCCATTCCTTGAGAGGGATGGCCTGGGTGAGATCCATCATGCGGAGTCCCATCTGCTGCGATGAGGGCTTGGGGCCGACCTTGATCTTATCGCCTGGCTTGCAATGGTAACTGGGCACATCCAGCTTTCTTCCATTGACCAGCACGTGGCCGTGGCCAACCAGTTGACGGGCAGCCTGCCGGGTGTTCCCGAAGCCAAGACGGAAGCACACGTTGTCGAGGCGGGTCTCCAGGAGTTGCAACATGATATCGCCAGTCACCCCCCGGCGACGGGCGGCTTCTTCGTAGCAACGTCGAAACTGCTTTTCCAGAACCCCATACTGGAACTTGAGCTTCTGCTTCTCACCCAGCGCGATGGCATAGTCGGACTTCTTGCGACGGCCGCCGCGAAGACCGTGCTGGCCGGGAGGGTAGTTGCGGCGCTCGAGAGCGCGGGAAGAACCAAACAGCGGCACCAGAAAACGGCGGCTGATTCTGTCCTTGGGACCGGTGTAACGTGCCATGAGTAAAAAGGTTTATTCTTTGGTCGTTCGTTCTCGTTACACCCGCCGAGCCTTCTTCGGTCGGCAGCCATTGTGCGGAATGGGCGTCACGTCCTTGATTGAAGACACATCAATACCGATGGCCTGCACCGCGCGCACCGCTGATTCGCGGCCTGCCCCGGGGCCCTTGACCCGGACCTCCGCTTCCTTCAGGCCGTGACCCATGGCCTGGCGGCACGCGTCCTGAGAAACCACCTGGGCAGCATAGGCCGTGCTCTTGCGGGAACCCTTGAATCCCATTTTACCTGAACTCGACCATCCGATCGTATCTCCTCTCTCGTCGGTGATAGTCACCATCGTATTATTGAAGGTGGCCGCGATATGGATAATCCCCTTGGCAATGTTCTTACTTTTCTTGGCCTTGTGAATCTTGACCGCGTCAGCGGCCTCTTCGCCCATGATCTCGGCGAAAATGTCCTTCTTCTCATCCTTCTTCTCGCCTTCGTTCCCTTTACCTTCTTCGTCTCCTTTGCCTTCCTTGGCATCAGCAGACTCTTCGCCCCCCTTGGCGGGTTTCTCCTCAGAAGTTTCCTCACTTGAAGGAGACTTCTCTTCAGCCGCAGGCTTCTCTTCGGCCGCAGGCTTCTCTTCGGCCGCAGGCTTCTCTTCAGCCGCAGGCTTCTCTTCGGCCGCAGGCTTCTCTTCAGCCGCAGGCTTCTCTTCAGCCGCCACCTCCTCAGGCGTATCCGGCTTCTTATTATCTTCCTCGGCCATGAGCGGGGTGGGAAAAATCTTTCTTTGTCATTACTTAGATCACTTTCTTAGCACCCACCGTCTTCTTGCGGCCCTTCCGGGTACGAGCATTGGTCCGAGTGCGCTGGCCGCGAACCGGAAGGCCCCGCTTGTGGCGTTGTCCCCGGTAGCAGTTGATGGAAGTGAGGCGCTTGAGGGCGCCCTGGGTCTCACGGCGGAGATCACCCTCAATCATGATCTCCTGAGTCTGGATCACCTGCGCGATCTTGACCAACTGCTCTTCGGAGAGCTCCCCGGTGCGCAGGTTGCCGTCCACTCCGGCCTGCTCAAGGATCTTAAGGGCGGTGGTTTGCCCGACTCCGTATATGTAGCAGAGAGAAGCTTCGATACGCTTCTCGTTGGGGATCTCGATTCCAAATATACGTGCCATGTAGTGTGTAGGCGTTGTGAACGCGCCAATGGGTCTTGACGCGAAAGGGGCCGAGCTATTTAGCAGAGCAGCCCTTACTGGCAAGCGGAAATCCTCGATTTTCAAGAGGTCTGAACCCCCAGGTCCCCTGTCGGGGCCTTCTCCCGGCCCCCACCCGGCTTCCCCACTACCGGAAGGGCCCGGATGCTCCCCAATCCACAGTGCCCATTTTACCCATTTACCCATGAGATCCGGGCCATTCGGAGCGGAATCCCCGCTAGACAAAACAACCGATACCGATAGCGTCGTTTAACTGATACACACTATTCGTCAACCTCATGGACTCCCGCCCTGCAGATTCGCCCGATCCCCTGGAACCTCCCGCCGGCGCCGAAGCTCCCGGTCCCGATGACCCCTCTTCGGCCTCCCCGGACGCCTTGGAGACCCTGCCTCCTGACGACGTTGCAGCCATCGATGAACTGGGCAAGGTCTACCAGTCTCTCAAAGACGAGCTGGGCAAGGTCATCATCGGCCAGCATGAGGTGGTTGAGCAGCTGGCCATCTGCCTCTTCTCCCGTGGCCACGCCCTCCTTATGGGCGTCCCCGGCCTGGCCAAGACTCTCCTCATCTCCAGCGCGGGCGAGTGCATGCATCTCTCCTTCAGCCGCATCCAGTTCACTCCGGACCTGATGCCAGCCGACATCACGGGCACCGATATCATCCAGGAGAGCGCGGTCACCGGGAAGCGCGAGTTCGAATACATCAAAGGCCCCATCTTTGCCAACCTCCTCCTCGCCGACGAGATTAACCGCGCTCCGGCCAAGACGCAATCCGCCCTCCTTGAGGCCATGCAGGAAAACAAGGTCACCGTCCTTGGCCGGACCTATGACCTCGACAAGCCCTTCTTCGTTCTCGCTACTCAGAACCCCATCGAGCAGGAAGGAACTTATCCTCTCCCGGAAGCACAGCTCGACCGCTTCATGTTCCTCATCGAAGTCGACTATCCTTCCGAGGCCGAAGAGCGCCGTATCGCCCGGGAAACCACCGGAGTTGATCGCGAACCTCTCAATGCTCTCATCACCGGTGAGCAGGTTCTCAATTTCCAGCGACTGGTACGCCGCATGCCCGTTCCCGATCACATCTACGATTATGCAGTCGAAATCGTCCGCAAGACCCGTCCCGCCTCCGAAGATGCCCCCACCTGGATCAAGGAATACGTCGGCTGGGGCGCGGGTCCCCGGGCGGTCCAGTACCTCGTGCTGGGAGCCAAGGGTCGTGCAGCACTGCGCGGAAACTACATGGCCTCCCTTGAAGACATCGAGGCCGTGGCCGTTCCCGTCCTCTCTCACCGCGTGATTACAAACTTCGCCGCTGAGTCGCAGGGAATGACTTCCAAGAAAGTCGTCGAGCGGCTGATCGAGGAGATGAGGGAAGATTAGGGAATGCGGAACCGGATCGGAAAATTCAGAGTCCGGACAATCGACTCTACGATGAGTTATCACAATTCTGAGAACCTCGAAGGGTCGTGAAATACGACTTTCTCGATTCTGATGTCCTCTCCCGCCTCGGGGCCCTGCCGGTCGAGGCCCGCTTGGCCATGATTGGGAACGTGGTGGGCAAACACCGGTCACCCCACCGCGGATCCTCGGTGGAATTTGCCGAATACCGCAAGTACGTGGCAGGCGATGACACCCGACGGCTCGACTGGAAGGCATATGCCCGTAGCGACCGCCACTACATCAAGGAATTCGAGGCCGACACCAACCTCCGCGCCTACTTCGTGGTCGATTGCAGCGGATCCATGAAATACGCCTCCGGCGAATTCGACTCCAAGATCCAGTTTGCCCGCAAATTTGCCGGCACCATGGCCTACCTTCTCGTCAACCAGGGAGATGCCGCCGGGCTGTCCTGCTGTGACGATTCCCTGCACCTTGAATTGCCCCCCAGCAGGCGACCTGCCCACCTGCAGAACTTCTTCGAGGTTCTTGGCGAACTGGAGCCCAAGGGAGAAACAGGCCTCGTGGATGCCCTTCACACCGTGGCGGAGAAAGTCGGACAGCGCGCCTTCATCTTCATCCTCTCCGATCTCTTCTGTGACCCTGACGCCTTCGGTGACGCTCTCCAGCACCTTCGCTACCGGAAGCACGATGTGGCCGTCTTCCATCTCATGGATCCACAGGAAATCAACTTCGATTTCACCCGACCCTACCGCTTCGTCGACCTTGAAGACAACACCGCCATCGTCGCGGAGCCCAACCTGATTGCCAACGAATACACAGCCGCTATTCAGGAATTCCTGGTCGCGGTGGAAGCCAAGTGCCACGACGTCCACGCAGACTACCATCTAGTCACCTCGGACCAGAATTACGAGGAGGTCCTCCGCAACTTCCTGACCAACCGCTTGCCAAAAAAGGGGAAACGATGAATCCGGCAAGAAGTAACCCATTCCCGACAAGCGGCCCGACGCGCTCCGGCCGCTCCCGCCGAAGCTCTCTTCCGGACAGTTCCCTGAAACCAAGATGACCTTTCTCCAACAGGCAATGCTCTGGGGACTCTTCGCGGTTTCCGTCCCGGTTATTATTCACCTGCTGAACCGTCGGCGCTTCCGCACCGTGGAGTGGGGAGCAATGCAGTTCCTTCTCAAGGCCACCAAGGAATCGCGAGGCAAGAAACGCCTCAAGCATTTCCTCATCCTCCTCATGCGCTCCCTGGCCATCGCAGCCCTGGTCTTCGCCATCGCCCGTCCACTGGCGGGAGGCTTCTTCGGCTGGGGAGGGGGCAAGGTTGAAACTGTTATCCTGATCCTCGACCGTTCCGCCAGCATGGAGCGTTCTGAAAAAGACATCCAGATAACCAAGCGCAAAAGTGTGCTCACCCAGGTCGCCGACGCCATGGGGGAACTGGATGGCGCCCGCCTCGTCCTTATCGACAGTGCCACCGGCAAGGCTCAGGAAGTCCCCTCCCCCGATGTCCTGCCAGAACTCTCCTTCACTGGGCCTACCGACTCGGATTCAGATATACCGGGCATGCTCATCACTGCTCTCGATTACATTAAGGAAGCCAAGCCGGGGCGGACCGAGATCTGGGTCGCTTCTGATCTCCAGAAGGAGAACTGGGCCCCCACCGACACCCGATGGGAAGCCTTCCGCACCACCTTGAACGAAACCGAATTCCAAGCCAAGCTGCGCATCCTCGCCCTCAATGGCCGCGAACGAAATGACTTCGCCATCCGCGTGATCTCCGCCCGCCGGGAAAGAGGGGAACTGGTTCTCGATCTTGAGCTGGACCGCGAGGAAGACACCGGACCAACTGCCATCACGGTCAATATAGATCACATGGGCGCGCGCTCCGGTAGCGAAGTTGCCTTAAATGGTCAGAGCCAGCGCTTCCAGAAGCGCCTCCCACTTGAGGGCGTAACGGGGGAAGGATACGGATGGGTCTCCATCACCGACAATGCCAACAAACGCAATAACGTCTCCTACTATGCTTACGGCAGGGAAGCTCCCATGCACTCCTACCTTGTGGTCGAAAACTCCACCGATGAGGAAACCCTCAAGTCCCTGACCAAGGGCCTCGCTCCCGGGTTCGCCAACCAGAAGGTGACCATCCGCAATCCCAATCTCGCTCATCAGGTCAATTACGAATCAGCTTCCCTCATCGTCTGGAAGGCTCCCCTCCCCGGGCCGCCGGCCTCCAACCAACTGTTCGACTACGTGAAAAAGGGTGGCGTGGTCCTCTTTCTACCGCCTGCCGAGGATTCGGAGGCCTCTTTTGGCGGACTGTCCTGGGACCCCATCATGGAGGCTCCCAGGGAAAAGTTCTTCATCGTCAACGACTGGGAACGGGGCGACGGCGCCTTCCGTGACGCCCTTGATGGTTCCCCCCTTCCCATGGACCGCATTCGCGCCATCAAGCGTCGTGGCATTGTCGGCGATTATACTGCCCTTGCTAGCTGGATAGATGACGAACCTCTTCTCGCCCGCCGCGTGATTGAGGCTGGCCAGGTCCTCTTCCTCTCCACGCTGCCCAACTACACCTGGTCCAACCTCGAACAGACCGCACTCCATCTGGTGGCCCTCCAGCGCAGTCTGGATGAAGGTAGCCGGAGGCTTGGGGCAGGCTTTTTTGGCACCGCTGGCGAAGAGTCCTCCCAACCGGTGGGCGAGGAGATCCGCAGCCGAATCGATTCCTATGCCGATAGCGACGCGGGCGATGCCGAGTTTGAAGCGGGCGTCTACCGTTTTGGTGAGCGCACCGTCGCTGTTAACCGGCCCGCTGCCGAGGACTCCCTCGAAGTCCTCACCAGCGCCGATCTCGAAACCGCCCTTGCCGACACCGACTACAGCCTCCTCGAAGAGCAGGATGCCTCCAGAGACAGTAGCCTCTCCCGCCCAATCTGGCGCGCCTTCCTCATCGCCATGCTCCTCTTTCTCATCCTGGAAGCTCTCCTCTGTCTTCAGCCCCGTCGAGTGGATCCCAATACGGCACCTTCACCCCAGCCAACTTCCTGACGTGAGTTTCAACATCGGCAACCTCCACTTCAGCGCTCCCCTGCCCATCGCGATCACAGGCATCGCGGCCTGGGGTCTTATTCTGATCCTCTGTGTGGTTTCCTGGCGACGCAGTGTGCGCCCGGGTCGCACCGGCCTCCTGGAGCTTCTTCGTCTCCTCTGCGGAACGGTGACAGTATTTTTCCTGCTCAATCCCGAATGGCGCAAGACCATTGAGCCGGTCAAACAACCGGAGATCATCATCCTGTACGACGGGTCAGGCTCCATGACGACTGCCGACGCTCAGCTCCCTGAAGAACTGAGTGAACGCCGCGAAGTAGTTACCCGTAACGAAATGACCGACGCCATTCTTGAGACAGAGTTCTGGCAACTCCTTGAGAAGGACGGCAAGAACCGCGTTTCAGTGGAATCTTTCTCCGATGCCCCGGACAGCGAGGATCCCGAAGTCAACTCCCTCGCCGTAACCGACATCTACTCCGCCCTCGCCGACCGGGTCGATACCCGCCCGGATCTTCGAGCCGTTATCATGATCGGCGATGGTGACTGGAATGCCCGGGACAGGCCCGCTCCGGTTGCGGCCGCTCAGAAAATGCGCCTCAAGGACATCCCGCTCTTCTCGGTAGTCACCGGCGCCCGCACCCGCCTGCCGGATCTCGACCTCCTCACCGTCAAGGCCCCCACTTACGGCATCGTGGGTGAAAACGTGCAGATCCCCTTCACCATTGAGTCCTCCCTTGAGCGGGACGTACGCACTATCGTTCGCATCCGTGACCAGGCAGGAGTGGAGCGCACCAAGAATATTACCATTCCGCGGGGGAGCACCTACTACGATGCCATCCTCTGGCGCCTCCAGAAGGAAGGCAGCTCAACCTTGGAACTCTCCATCCCCTTTGCTGACGGCGAACTGGTAGAGAAGAACAATCGCCGCAGGTTCAACATCGCAGGCCGTCCCGAATCGATCCGTGTCCTCGTCGTCGAAACCCTGCCACGCTGGGAGTACCGATTCATCCGCAACGCTCTCTCGCGGGATCCCGGCGTCGATGTCGATTGTCTCCTCCTGCACCCACAACTCGGAGAAGGCGACGGCCCCGACTACATTACCGCCTTCCCAGACAAACTCGAGGACCTGCAGAAATACGATGTCGTGTTCATCGGCGATGTAGGCATCGGGGAAGGCATGCTCACCGGGGAGCAGGCAGAACTGCTGAAGGGCCTGGTTGAAAACCAGGCTTCCGGCATTGTATTTATTCCAGGTTGGCAAGGTCACCAGTTCAGCCTGCTTGACAACGAACTGGGAGGGCTCATTCCCGTTGTCCTTGATGGCGAAATGAAGGACGGCCAGGAGGAAGCTACCGATTCCCCTCTTTCGCTCACTACCGAGGGACGTAGTTCGCTCCTCACCATGCTGGGTGATACCGAGGAAGAGAACCCCACCATCTGGCGAAGCCTGCCGGGCTTTTACTGGCACGCACCTGTCATCCGCGCCAAGAGTGGCACCGAAGTCCTCGCCGTGCATGCCAACCGTCGGCACCCCAAGTACGGACACCGCATCCCCCTCATGGTGACCAGCCGTGCTGGCAATGGAAAGGTGCTCTTCATGGGCATCGATTCTGCCTGGCGCTGGCGCCGTGGCGTGGAGGATCTCTACCACTACCGCTTCTGGGGCCAAGTCGCGCGCTGGATGTCCTACCAGCGCAACATGGCCGCGGGAGAAAGGGTCCGACTCTACTTTACTCCCGAGCGTCCCTCTCCCGGCGAAAATGTAACCCTCAACGCCAATGCCTTCCAGGAGAGCGGCGCGCCCCTCCAGGATGGAACGGTCCTCATTGACCTGACCGCTCCGGATGGAAGCGTGCGGCGATTCGAACTGGCCAAGGAGGATGGATCCTGGGGCGCCTTTACCGGACGCTTCAAAATCACCATGCCAGGGGACTGGAAAATTACTGCCCGCACCTCCAAGAGCGACGAGGGCGCGGTCAGAACCAGAATCATCGCAGAGGGGGCCCAGATCGAAAAAACCGGCCATCCAGCCCGCCCGGACGTTCTAGCTGAACTCTCCCGCGTTTCACGTGGCAAGCTCGTCGAAGCCTCTCAACTCGGGGCCCTGGCCCAGGAAATCTACGACCTCCCCGAACCCCGGCCCCAGATTATCCCCGAATCTCAGTGGGACAAATGGTACCTTGCCGCTGCTCTGGTAGGGCTGCTCGCCATCTTCTGGATTGGAAGGAAGCTAAACGGCACCTTCTGACGATCCTCTCTCATGGCCTCCTCCAGGAAGAGGGCCAGAGATCAGGTCCCCGCCTTCCTCTCCTCAAAGAGCTCCCTCACCTGTTCCAAATCACGCTGGATCTGCTCCTTCAACTCTTCGCAGCCCTCGAACTTCTGCTCCTTCCGGAGCCTCATCCCGAAACAGACCTCCACCATATTGCCGTAGAGATCCCCGTCGAAATCCAGAAGGTGTACTTCCAGGAGACGCCGCTCCCCATCCACAGTGGGCCTCACGCCCAAATTCGCCACTCCCCGGTGCTCTTTTGTTTCCTCCCCGATGGTGGCGGTGACTGCATAAACCCCGTCAGGTGGCAATTGTTCGCCGCCTACGGAGATATTTGCAGTAGGCGCACCTAGTTTACGGCCCAACCCTTCACCGCGCACTACTGTCCCCATCACCGTATAGGAACGCCCCAACATTTCAGAAGCCGCTTTCAAGTTCCCCTCGCGCAATGCCTGACGCAAGCGGGTGCTACTGATCCGTTCCCCCTTCAACATGACCGCTGGCATGGCAGTCACCTCTATCCCACGGGGCTCGCCCAGGATCCGCAGCAACTCCATCGTTCCCCTGCGCTCCCGTCCGAATTTCCAGTCCTCGCCGGCCACCACCTGCCGCAAGCCGCCCACCGAGAAAAGGCGATCCGCAAATTCCTCCGCTGGCTGGCGTGCCATTGTCTCGTCAAAACGCAAGACCAGCAGCGCAGTCACTCCCAGAGATGCCAGGAGACGTTCCTTGTGCTCCAACGAGGCCAAAATCCGCCGGGGAGCCCGCTCGGGAGCCAGCACCTGAATGGGATGCGGCTCAAGGGTCAGAACCGCTGCCATTCCGCCGCTCCCGTGCGCCCCTTCCACCGCCCTTCTGATCACCGCCTGGTGCCCCAGATGCACTCCGTCAAATACACCCATGGCAAGGTGCAGAGGCCCTTGGACCTCCTCCAAATCGGCAATGGTCGAAAAACGTATCACACCCTCGTTGAAACTCTTTCAAGCTCCCCGCATCAGCGAAATCTCTGCCAGGCTCACCATCGATTCGATCAACTCCTGTGCCTCTGCGGTCTTCAGGGTCTCCAACTTCACCGCCCGGTCGAGTGTAAACTCTCCCGACCGTGTTCGGCGCAGAGAAGAAAGATGTCCCCCACATCCCAGCGTGGCTCCGATATCGTGCGCATAGCTCCGCACATAGAACCCTTTCGAACAGTTCACCGTGAAGTCAATCTCAGGAAGTGCAATCCTGGTAAGTTCATAGGCGGTAACGTAAACGGGCCGCGGATCCCGCTTCACTTCCTTCCCCTTGCGAGCAAGCTTATAGAGGGGCACTCCATCCTTCTTGATGGCAGAGACCATGGGTGGGATCTGTTCGAATTCCCCCGAGTACTGCTCGAATGCGGCCCGAACTTCGGCGTCACTCAAGGCCTCCACCCCCCTCTCCTCGATAACCTCTCCTTCCGCATCCTGTGTACTGGTGCTCGTCCCCAACGTGATGGTACCAACATACTCCTTATCCTCGCTCATCAGAAGATCCTGAATTTTGGTCGCACGGCCCACCACCAGCATCAGGAGCCCTGTCGCCATCGGATCCAGTGTTCCGCAATGTCCAATCTTCCTGATCCCCATGGATCGTCGCGCAATCGCAACCACGTCGTGGGAGGTCATCCCGGGATCCTTGTCCACGAGAAGCACTCCGCTTGGTATGATGTTCGGTTCGTTCATTCTTTCACAGAAGGGAGAGCTGCCTGCGCCACCTCCAGGAACCGCGCAACGGCATCCTGCAGGGGACCCCGCGTGCGCGCCCCGGCCGCCAGGGCATGTCCGCCGCCCCCAAACTGCGCACACATCTCACACACGTTAACGGAAGGATCCTTGGAACGTAGCGAAAGCCGCACTTTCCCATCAGACATCTCCTCCACAAAGGCACAGACGAGAACCCCCCGAACCGCCCGCAGAACGTCGATAAGGCCTTCACTGTCGCCTGCCTGCACGCCCACCCGCTCCTTTGTTTGCTGGGACAATGTCCACCACGCGATCCTGCCGTCATCGGTCAACCGCATGGTCTCAAGAAGCGCCCGCAGTAGTTCCACCCTCCGATATGGGTAATCGTGGTAAAGGCTTGCAGTCAGGGCCGCGACATCAAGCCCCCGGCCTACCAGGTCAGCTGCCATCTGGTGCGTACGCACCGTCGTATTGGAATACTGAAACGATCCCGTGTCCGTTGAAAGAGCGACGTAGAGAGCATCACGCGCCATATCAGGCAGGGGCCACTTGAGCTCCTGAATAAGACCGTAGAGAATCTCTCCCGTGGCAGCTGCCTTCGAATCGATAAGCAGGTGGTCGCCATATTCTTCGTTGGAGATGTGGTGGTCGATGTTAACCCAAAGCTTCCCCTCTCCCAGCATCTCAAGACAACCCGCGCCAAGGCGCTCCCGGTTCGCCGTATCGAGTGCGATGACCACCTCAGTCTCTACGGGGTCGGAGGGACGCTCGATGCCCTCCACCCCATCCAGGAAAAGCAGGTTATCCGGCACACCATCCTCGTTGAGCGCACGAACCGATTTACCCAACGCTTCCAACACAGCCTTGAGGGCTACCTCTGACCCGATCGCATCGCCATCGGGTCGGGCATGACTCAGAAGCACGAAGTGCTCGTGAGCGGAAACAATCTCGGAAAGTCCGGATGCTGTGATCGGTTGACCCATGGACGGTTGGAACGTTCAGCGGGAAGGGCGCGGATTGTCTACGGCCTCCGGGGAATCGCAAGCAAAAGTAAGGCTTTATGAGGGAACGGCATCCGCCGCCGGGAGATGGAATGTCTCGATCGTAGCCCCCGGCGGGAAAGTCGACTCCTGCTTCAGGGCTATTGAACTGATCCTGCCGCCGGATCGTTCCCAGATCCCTGCGCAAGCCAACGGGTAGCCTCCTCAATCCCCAGTCGTTCGGCTCGTAAAAACGTCGTCCGGGCTTCCTTTTCCTTGCCCATTTCAATCAGACATTTCGCACATTCGAAGTGTCCATGGCCAAAATGCGGCCATGCGCTCAAGAGTTGCAGATAGGAGATCTCAGCAAGCTCCAGCTTGCCCTGTTCACGGTAGAACTGGGCAAGATAGTACAGGGCCACGGCATTCTCAGGTTGGTAGTTCAGGACACGGCGACAACGGTCTGCAGCCTCCTCCGTGACAACCCCGTTGCGTTTTTCACTGGCGACCTGGTATGCACTGTGAATCCAGAGATTCCGGCTGGTGCTGTCGATGGCAGCCCCGATCAACTCTTCAAACAGCTCCGAGATTTCGGGAGCGAGACGTTCCACCGAATCAACGAAAGCATCCACGATCTCATAAACCCCAAACTGGCCCAGGATCCCTTTTCCTGAGGCGAACTCACCCTCGCCAAACAGTAGATTACGCATTCGGGTGTGAAGCAGGTTATAGGCGGCATCGGACAGAAAAATACGAAAATGCTGGCCATCGCGGGAGTGAGACTCGATCCGTTTCGCCAGGTTGATCGCATAGCCCTGCCTCTTGAATCCGGTTTCCAGCTCTCTCGCCCAGACAGTCCCGAAATTAATTCCAACCGCTATTTCAGCCGCCGCCGAGCGGCGTTCTATTCGCTCCCGGTTGAAGGGGGATGCTATCCACGCGGCCTTGAGGGCAATCCCGAGTGTCGCAAGAAGATAAACGTCGTTAGAGGGCTTGGACGTGTGCATGAAAAACACCAACTCATCACCCATCACAGAGTAATCATAATCGCGTCCTCGCTCATACTTCCCCTTCAGGTAATGCTCAAAAAAGTACTCACACTGTACCCGCACGACCTGGTGGAACGACTCAACAAAATCCGAGTACTCCTTGAGTCCGGTCACGCTGGCGAACACCGATGAATCCACCAGATCCACGAACATGATCGCAGCGTCGAGAGGCCCTTCCCACGCAGACAGACTATCTTCTGGATGGCTTGCCTCATCCCCGGATTCGCTCCCCCCTTTAGACGGTGATCCCATCACTCAATCTCAGCCGGATCTGGAACGTGAGGAACGATCTCGGCTGGGTCAGGGACGTTGGGAACGGCCTCAGACGGAGCAGGGGCACCCGACCCCTCACCACTATTCTCGTTCCCAGCGCTTTGCTCTGTCCCCAAAGTTTCGGGCTGTGTGCTTCCTCCTCTGCTTGCGGCAGGATCTTTCTTACACCCAATCACGAAAAACGAAATCGCACACATTCCCAGTATGCTCCGGACAAGAAAAATTTTTGAGTCAGTCATGGCTGAATTCACGGCTTGTTTGTTGTCGACACCTGATTATCCCTACTGTTCCGGCAGTCTGGCGAAGTTAATCAGGCCAAGCTCCCGGGTGTCCAGCTTTCAAACGTAAACCAAAGGCCTGGTTTTCATAATTATAGCGAATTGGGACCTCCTTTTCCGTGCAGTCATTGTCATATCACGGGCAACAGCTCGGCCCTACCGCCTACTCTGTTTCTTCCGGCGGGGCCGTGGGCAACTCCGCCACCTCGTCAAGCAGATTGACAATATCCACACCCCGCACCACCGAATCGTCCCCCATGAAGCGCAGAACAGGAGTATGCTTCAACACCACCCTCTTCATGACCCGGCCCTGGATGAATCCGTGCTCTCCATTAAGCCGTGAGATCACCTTTTCTTCGCGTCCTCCCAGAATCCCCACAAATACTTTCGCTTCCTTCAGGTCCTGAGAAACCTCCACTGCATTGACTGTCACCAGTGATCCATCCCACTCGAAATCACGCTGTAGAACACCACTGATCTCGCGCTTTAGCAGTTCATTAACCCTGTCAATACGTCGCGACATGGCCTCCCCTGATGACAAATTACCAGTCAGCTCTCAGTGGCAGCAAGAGTGCTACAACGATTGCTCGATCTTCTCAAGATCGTAGCACTCGATCACGTCACCAACTTCATATTCATTGAACTCCCCGAGCCGGATCCCGCACTCGATTCCCTGTTTGACCTCCTCCACGTCATCCTGAATTCGCCGCAGGGTGGACATTTTCCCATCAAAGACGGGCGTGCCCCCCCGCAATACACGCGCATGCGCGGTCCGGGTCACCTTGCCATCCGAGACCAGACAGCCCGCGGCCCGCCCCCGCTTAACCTTGAACACCTGCTTCACCTCGGCGTGGCCGAGAATTTTCTCACGCAGCTCCGGCTCCAGAAGACCTAGCATGGCATCCTTCACCTGGTCGATCAGCTCATAGACAATCGAGTAGAGCTTGACCTGCACGCCCTCGCGCTTGGCAGCCTTCACCCCATTGCTCTCAACCTTAACGTTGAAACCCAGCACCACCGCGTCCGAACTGCTGGCCAGCAGGATATCGGACTCGCTGATCGATCCCGCCGCCGCATGGATGAAATTGACGTCCACCTTGTCGGACTCCACATCACCAATCGCCCTGCAAATGGCCTCAACTGATCCCTGCACATCACACTTCAGGATCAACTTGAGCATCACCTTCTGGCCGCCCTCGACCATAGCCAGCATGTCCTCCATCCGGCTCTTCTTGGGACGTTCCAGTCGCTCCTGCCGACGCTCAAGCTGCCGCTCATCGCTCAGCTTCTTGGCGGCCCTTTCATTCTCCATGGCTACCAGTTCATCTCCAACATTGGGCAGTTCGGCAAATCCCAGCACCTCCACCGGGGTGGCTGGACCAGCCTGCTCCACCTGCTCATTCCGATCGTTGAGAAGCGATTTAACCTTGCCGGCATAGGGACCACAGATAAACGGAGTGCCTACTTCAAGGGTTCCCGCTTCCACAACCACGGTCGCGGTTGGACCCTTCCCGGCCTGAATCTTGGCCTCGATAACCGCCGCCCTCGCGTTTGCGCCCGGGTTGGCTTTCAACTCAAGAACCTCGGCCTGCAGGGCCATCAACTCGGCTAACTCATCCATCCCCTGGCCCGTGATGGCCGAGACTTCCACCGCCTCGGTCTTGCCGCCCAGATCAGTGGACATGAGATCATGCTCCATGAGCTGGGTCTTCACCTTCATGGGATCAGCACCGGCCACATCGCACTTGTTGATCGCCACAATGATGGTCTTGTCCGCTGCCCTGGCGTGACTGATCGCCTCCCTGGTCTGCGGCATGATACCATCGTCGGCTGCCACAACCAGGACCACAATATCGGTAACATCCGCACCCCGGGCCCGCATCTCGGTAAAGATTGCGTGTCCAGGCGTGTCGATGAAGGTTATCGGGTGTCCTTCGTGCTCCACCCGGTAGGCTCCAATGTGCTGTGTGATTCCACCGGCTTCTCCGTCAACGACCTTCGATTTCCGGATATAGTCGAGGAGCGAGGTCTTACCATGATCGACGTGCCCCATGAAGGTGATGATGGGCGCGCGAAATTCGAGCTTTTCGGCGGGCTCATCCTCTTCCGGCTCGGGCTCCTCGATCACTTCCTCCACCTTGTGGACTCCGCCTCCCTTCTCACGCTTCTCGCGTTCAAAGACAAAACCGTGCTGCTCGCATACTTTTTCCGCTACTTCCGGCTCGATGGCCTGGTTAGGGGCCACGAACACCTCGAGCTGAATGAGATCCTTCATGATCTCGAACGGCTTCAGACCCATCATCTCCGCGAGCACGCTCACGATGATGGGCGGCTTGATACTGATAGTGTTCCCTTCAACCACTCCGCCTTCCTCTTCCGCCTCGACATCCTCTGAAGAATCCCCACTCACAACAAAGTCCGGATCCTGGACCTCATCCGTGAGCTTCGAAATGCTCGGAAGCTGTTTTTTGCCGGACTTCTCGGTTTTCCGGACCGCCGCCTTCTTCTGTTCCTCCTCATCGAGGATATTAAGCGCCTCGTCCTTCTTGTCCTGAACGGTCTTCTGACCGGCAGCCTTAGCCCGTTGCCGCTCCCGACGCGACGGTTTCTTCTGTTCTTCGACTAGGTCGAGAACTTCCTTCTTTTCGTCGCTGTCGCCCTTTTCCGGCATGGTGTCCCTCTAAACTTCTATCCGGTCCGGTGATTACGAATCATCGGCAGTGGAGGCAGACTCCTTGTTCAATTTTTCCTCTTCGGCCGCGGGTTCCTCTTCGGCCGCGGGCTCCTCTTCGGCTGCGGGTTCCTCTTCGGCTGCGGGCTCCTCTTCCGCCGCGGGCTCCTCTTCGGCTGCGGGTTCCTCTTCGGCTGCGGGTTCCTCTTCGGCTGC
>JAKVCR010000182.1 GCA_022448985.1 Roseibacillus sp. | reverse complement strand
TGGCCGGGGGAGGGAAGGCCATGGCCTCCGGAACCCTGCCTGGGCACGAGATCCACAAGCTGGAGCACATTAATGATGGACGGTTCGGGAACTCGCGGAGCTGGATCTCAAATAGCCCGGGTTCGGGTTGGATCCAGATAGTGTTTTCGGAATTGCAGGAGGTCAACCGTATCGATGGGGGGCGGGACGGGGCGGGAAAGTTCGGTGACCGGCTGGCAATTGAATACAGGATTGATCTTTCTGAGGATGGCAGGAACTGGAAAACGGTCGCTGATCACCGGAGTCGCCAGCGTTACGATGGGGGAAGCCCTGATCCCGACGCCTTCCTGGCGCTTCTTTCTCCCGGGGAGGAGAAGCGGGGTCGGTTTCTCAAGGCTGAGATCACGCGACTGGATCAGCGCATGGCTGAGTGGTCAGGAGGTCCGAAGGCATGGGTTGCAGGGTTCTCGCAACCGGGGCCGACCTATCGTCTTTACCGGGGAGACCCGATGGCAAGGCGGGAGGAGGTAGGGCCGGACGCCCTGCCAGTGATTTCCAGCCTGGGGTTGAAGCGGGGAGCTCCGGAGGGGGAGCGACGTGAGGCCCTTGCGGATTGGATTGCGAGCCCTGCAAATCCGCTCACTGCGCGGGTGGCCGTGAACCGATTGTGGCAATATGTCTTCGGCACCGGATTGGTTGATACGCCAAGTGATTTTGGAGCAAATGGAACCCGTCCCACCCATCCCGGCTTGCTGGACTGGCTGGCCGTGGAATTTGTCGAGGGAGGTTGGTCAGTCAAGGCTCTGTTGCGAACCTTGTTGAACTCGGAGGCGTTCCAGCAGGCCAGTTTTCCAGACCGGAGTGCGGAAAGGGTCGATGCCGACAGTCGTTTCCTGTGGCGCTTCCCACCGCGGCGGATGGAGGCAGAAGTGATCCGGGATGGCCTTCTGCTTGCGGCAGGAACGCTGGATCGGAGAATGGGAGGTCCCGGGTTCTACCTCCTTGAGGTGGAGCGTGAGAACGTTGTGCATTATCACGCCAGGGAAGATCTGGGGCCGCCTGAATGGCGTCGTATGGTCTACATGTTCAAGATTCGCCAGGAGCAGGACCTGGTCTTTGGAGCCTTCGATTGTCCCGATGGGAACCAGGTTGTTCCCAAGCGCAGCAGGTCCACCACGCCGCTTCAGGCCCTTAATTTGCTGAACAGCAAGTTTACCATGCAGCAGGCGGTGAAAATGGCAGGGCGCCTCGGGGATGGTGAGCAGGGTATTCGCAGGGCGTTTGAGATTCTTTATTGTCGTCCGGCCCAGGAGGACGAGTTAGCTGACGCAGTCAGGTTTGTCGCTGATCACGGAATGGTGGCCTTCTGCCGCGCCATGCTTAACACTAATGAGTTTCTTTTTGTCTTCTGAAGCCAGGGTTGTCCTGCCTGTTGCCATCTGATCATGATTGATTCCCGCCACCTTCTCGATCGCCGCAACTTTCTTTCGCATACTGCGAATGGACTGGGAGGGGTCGCTCTTGCTTCTCTGCTGAGCCGGGATGGGCTCCTGGCCGCCGAGCGGGAAAGCGCTCCCGGGAAGACGCCTATCCGACCTGTCATTGATTCCGCCAGTCCGCATGCGCCCCGCAAGCCCCATTTCGCCCCACGGGCTCACCAGGTGCTGATGATCTTCTGCTCGGGGGCGATCAGCCAAGTAGACACCTTTGATTACAAACCGGAGCTCATCAAGCGCCACGGGCAACCGATGCCCGGGGGAGAGAAGCTGATAACTTTTCAGGGGCAGCAGGGGAATCTCACGCGGAGTCCGTGGGAATTCAAGCCACGCGGACAGTGTGGCAAGATGGTTTCCGAATTAGTTCCCCATCTGGGCGAACTGGCAGACGAGATGTGCTTTATCCATTCGATGGTGGGCAAAACCAACACGCACGGTCCCGGTGAAAACTACATGTGCACCGGTTTCACTCTGGATGGATTCCCGAGTGCGGGGGCGTGGACCACTTATGGACTGGGCAGTGAGACTGAGGATCTGCCGGCATACGTGGCGATTCCGGACGTTCGAGGAACCCCCCAGTCGAGCGTTAACTGCTGGGGTCCCGGGTTCCTGCCTGCAGCCTTTCAGGGCACAGCTTTCAATGCAGCCAAGCCGCTTGGCAACCTCGCCATTCCCGAAGGGATTGCCAAGTCCACCGACCAGGCGACCAGGGCCTTCCTGGAACGGCAGAACAGACGTCATCTAAGAGCGTATGAGGGGGACTCTGAGTTGGCCGCCCGCATTGCCAGTTACCAGCTGGCCGCCCGCATGCAGATGAGTATTCCGGAGGTGACAGACTTGAGCAGGGAGCCGGCCCGGGTCATGAGGGACTATGGTGTCGACGGTGCCGGTAACCGGGTGGCAACTCTTCGCTCCGCCTACGGACGGAACTGCATCCTGGCCCGACGTCTTATCGAGAAGGGAGTGCGGTTTGTGCAACTCTTCAATGGGGCCTACCAGACGGGTGGAGAGGGAGTGAGCAACTGGGATGGACACAAGTCCCTGGAGAAACAGTATTCCGTTCATGGACCGGTTCTTGACCAGCCGACCGCGGCCTTACTCCGGGATCTCAAGACGCGGGGTCTGCTGGAACGCACCCTGGTGGTCTTCTGTTCTGAGTTCGGGCGCATGCCGACCTTCCAGAAGGGAGCCAGTGGACGCGATCACAACCCGAGCGGGTTTACCACCTGGTTGGCGGGGGCCGGAGTGAAAGCCCCCTTCAGCTATGGGGCAACCGATGATTTCAGTTACAAGTCGGTGCAGGACACGGTGACCGTCTACGACTTCTATGCCACTATTCTCCACATCCTCGGACTCGATCACGAGCGACTCAGTTTTTATCACAACGGGATTGAGAGACGGCTCACCGATGTGCATGGCCATGTAGTGAAGGACGTCCTCTCCTGAAATCCGCGGTGGCGCTCCGCTGGAACAACTGCTCCCGGGGCCTTCAGTCCTGCTTTTCCACCGCGGAAATTCTGCCGGTGAAGATGAGATCCATGATGGTTCCCTCCTCGTCGACTTCAAAGCGGTTCTTCATCACCGTTGAGGGAATGTTCAGGATCCACTGGCCCTCCCGGCGGGTAAGGGATCCTGCCAGAGCCACCGGATCGGTCTGATCGATGGTGAGATCTTCTTCCATCTTCCCAACCTTCTTCCTCAGGACGAGGCCGGTGCCCTCTACCTGACAGCTCCCACCGACCTGGAACCGGCATTTGGGATGAGAGAAACCTCCATCCCGCCGAAGAGGAATCGCGTGGGGTATGGTGTGGTTCCTGATCGTGAGGATGCCGGCCGGGATCAGGATCTTGACGGTTCCAATGAGAGGAGACCAGTCGAACTCCAGTTGGATATCACCTGTGGTGACCAGGTCGACTTTCTCGATCGTGAAGCTGCGCGCCCCGGTATGGGAGACCCTGAGCATTCCGGTGACTGTTCCCTTCAGGGGACAGCTGGAGGCCGAGCGACGTGCAGCGAGACGCAGAGGGTCCAGGGTGATGGCGATCAATGCGGTGGAGGAGCTGGAATCGACCTGGAGGTGCAGGCGTTCGGTCCCGGGGACACTTCGCGACGCAGCATGGCGGGCGGGATAGTCCGACTGGGTGGGAAGCGGCTGGGCAGCCGGGTCCGGGGGGGTCGAAGCCGCTGGGGTTACGAAGAGATGGCAGCCCGGCAGGGTGAGGAGCAACGACATGGAGGCGAGCGCCCGGTAGAGGCAGGCGGTTCGCAGGGGATGTCGGGTCTCAGGCATCGACTACAGCGAACTTCAGTTCGGCGCAGGACACCACCTCGCCATTGACGAGACACTGGCAGGCGGCGACTCCAACGCTGCGTTTCATCTTCACAATCTCCGCCTCGATGAAGAGGGTATCGCCCGGTAACACCGGTCGACGGAACTTGACGTGGTCGGCGGACATGAAATAGCCAATCTTGCCCTCGTTATCGGGCAGCCGCAGGACAAGGACCGAGGCCGCCTGTGCCATGGCTTCGAGTTGCAGGACCCCGGGCATGACAGGGTGGTCGGGGAAGTGTCCCTCGAAGAAGGGTTCGTTATAGGTGACATTCTTCACCGCGGTGCACTTGAGCTCGCTGGAGAAGTCTATCACGCGATCGATCAGCAGGAAGGGTGCCCGGTGGGGAAGGATCCGGAAGATGTCCTTGATATCCAGGACCGCTTCGTTCTCCGGGAGCTTGAAGGGAGGCACCATGGAGCGCATGCGTTGGTACTCTTTCTTGAGCATGCCAGCCATCTGGGTGTTGGGCCCATGCCCTGGAGCAACCGCGATGACATGACCGGTGATTCGCTTGCCGGAGAGGGCGAGGTCGCCGATGAGGTCGAGGGCCTTGTGGCGAGCGAACTCGTTGTCGAAGCGCATTGGCTCCTTGGACAGGATTTCCTCGTCACGAATCACCACCGCATTCTCAAGAGAGCCCCCCTTGATAAGGCCTTGATCGAGGAGGGGCTTGATATCCTCGTAGAAGGTGAAGGTGCGGGCGGGAGCGATCTCGCTCTCGTAGAGTTCGGGAGTGACCTCGCTTGAGAAGTACTGGGTGAACTTGCCGAGGTGGCTCAGATTAGTGACCGAAACGCGAAACCCGCGGTAGGGGACAATAGTGATATGAGATCCGTCCTTATCGTCGAAGTGGATAGGCTCGCGGATCTCCCAGGTCTTCCGCCGGGACTCCTGCTCCTCCAACCCTGCCTTCCGGATCAGGTCCACGAAGGGACGGGCCGAACCGTCACCGATGGGCGGTTCGTTGGCGTCCATCTCGATGAGGGCATTGTCCACGTTCATCCCGGTCAGGGCAGAGAGGACATGCTCCACGGTGTGGACCCGCACCGAGCCCGAAGCGAGGGTGGTGGCCCGTTCGACCTTCTCCACCCGGTCTACATCGGCATCGATGAAGGGTTTGTCCGGCAGATCGATACGGCGAAACTTGAAGCCATGGCCCTCCGGGGCGGGCTTGATGGTCAGGGAGACCTTCTGGCCTGTGTGGAGGGAAGTTCCTTCCAGCGTGGCCGGTCCCGCAAGGGTGTATTCCTTGTCCGTATTGGAAGCGGCCCCAATTGAAGTCTCGGGCATAGCGGAAGAGTAGGAGCCGCGGCGCGGCTGGCAAGGTGTTATTGGGTGTTGGGTTCCGGGAAGATTGGGGTATGGAGACACGGACAGGAAATCGTCAGGAATGAGCTTGAAGAAGGAAACCATCGCAGTTCGCACGGACATCCACATCGTGGAACTGGCGGAACACTGGCTGGTGGTCGAGAAACCCGCTCCCCTCATCGTGCATCCCACCAACGAGAAGCCGGAACCCACTCTACTGGGAGAGGTTAATTCCTGGCTTGCCGAGCAGGGGGAAGAAGGAGGGACGCTGAGTATTCTCAACCGACTCGATCGTGAGACGAGCGGTCTGGTTCTGATGTCGCGCACGCGGGTGGCAGCCCGGCAATTCGGGAAGGCCATGGAGCGCCGCGAGATTGGCAAAGAATATCTTGCAGTGGTAGATGGCTGGCCCAGGTGGGAGAAGATGAAAGTGGAGGAGCCGATTCTGCGGAAGGGTGAAGTATACGAGTCCAGGATCTGGATCAAACAGACGATTCACCCCGGGGGGCGGCCCTCGGTCACATACTTTGAAGTAGTGCGCCGCTTTGAGAATGAGGCCGGCCGCTTTGCAGTAGTGCGGGCGGTGCCAGAAACCGGGCGGACCCACCAGATTCGCGTTCATCTCGCGCATCTCGGGCACCCCTTGCTGGGCGACAAGATTTATGGACCGTCTGAGGAATGTTATCTTGAGTTCATCGAGACGGGATGGAGCCCGGGCCTTGCGAAGACCCTGCATCTTCCCCGGCATGCTTTGCATGCCAGCAAACTGGATGTGCCCTGGCAGGGCGGAAGGCTCCGGTGGGAGTCTTTGCTTCCCACTGAACTGAGAGATTTTTGTGAGATCGAAGATTGCTAGGGCGGCAGGAACGGGGAGAGTTGGGCATGGCTTCCCTGGATGAGATTGTCGCTTTTCTCGACGATGAATTACGGCTCAGCGAACTACCCGACTACCCCGGGTCCCTGAACGGCTTGCAGATGCAGGGGGGGAAGGAAGTGCAGCGGGTGGCGGCAGCCGTCGATGCTTCTCTTCCGGTGGTGAAGAAGGCAGTTGACGCGGGGATGGATCTCCTTGTGGTGCACCATGGCATGTTCTGGAACGGAGCCCGGCCGGTTACTGGTGCGACCTATGAAAAGTTCAAGACTGCGATGGAGGCTGGCCTCGCAATTTACAGCGCCCACATCCCACTCGATGTCCACCCCACCCTCGGTAATAATGCGTGCCTCGCGGCAGCCCTTGAGTTGCAGGATTCAGAACCGTTTTTCGAATGGAAAGGGACACTGCTTGGCATCCGGGGAACCTTCCCGGGGTCCCTCGAGAAGCTTACGGCGCGTGTTGCTGAAGTGCTGGGCAGTTCGCCTCATGTCTGCGCTGCGGGGCCGTCCGCAGCCGGCACCGTAGGAGTGATCTCCGGTGGTTGTGGCGCAGAGGTGGCAGCTATCCGGGAGGCTGGAATTGACACCTTCCTTACCGGAGAGGGTCCGCACTGGAGCTATACCGCGGCAGAGGAGCTGGGAATCAATGTCCTTTACGGAGGACACTACCTGACGGAAACCTTTGGCGTGCGCGCACTGGTGGAGTTGCTGGCGGAGCGATACAGCCTGGACGGGCAGTTCATCGATCATCCTACGGGGATGTAGAAGGAATCGTTGTCGGGAGTGGAGAGGAAGGGGCACGGATGAAGGGGAGCGCGACATTGTTAAGTCAGAGCTTCTTCGAACGAAGCCCGCTCGCATGTGCGCGCGAGTTGGTCGGCTGTCGTCTCGAGTGGCAGGGTTGTGCGGGAGTGATTGTAGAGACGGAGGCATACCAGGCAGCGGGCGACGCGGCCTGCCATGCCCACGTTCGTCCCAGCGCCCGGCGATTCATCAAGGAGCACGAGGCAGGGACTGCTTATGTCTACCTGAATTACGGAGTGCACTGGCTCTTCAACCTTCTCGTGAAGGGGGATGAGGGCGATGGCTTCGTTCTCTTGCGGGCCCTCGAACCCGTGAGTGGTTTGCAACGGATGAGGCGTCGTCGTCGCCGCAATCCGGAAACCGAGCTATGTTCGGGTCCCGGTAAACTTACGAAGGCACTGGGCATTGACGGGGCCCTGCATGGGGTTCCCGTTTTACAATCCCGGCGCTTTTCGCTGTGCCGTGAATCAGATCCCCACCAGTCAGAACCGGTCGCTTGCCGGCGGGTGGGCATTTCGAGGGCCGTGAAGCATAAATGGCGATTTGTGCGCGCCGAGTCGTCCTGTCTCAGTGTGCGCCCGGGAGCGGAGTAGAACCATTGCACTTGGCAGGCAGCGATGCCCGGCAGACTTTCTACAACGATGTGTTTCGATTCCGGTAGCTTGTGACCCGGAAATTGGAGGGAAGGGGCAAAACCCTCGCGGACAGGCCATTAATTGCGCTCTCAGCGTAAAAAGGAAAGAATGGCCAGCCAAACAGCCCTATCCTGGTGCGGGTGAAGGGAATCGAACCCTCGCCTCAAGCTTGGGAAGCTCGCATTCTACCACTGAACTACACCCGCGGCAGGACTAGGGATGCAGGAGTAGCCGCATCCGGGGAGAACTAAAAGCGGAAAAATTGAGGAAACCCTTAATTTTCTGGTGCTGGAGTCTCTTCCAGATGTCTTGATTTAGCGAGAAAAGCCTTGGCGCCCTAAAACCTGGGGGTTAAGTTTTCCCGCAGCAGCGGGTATAGCTTAATGGTAAAGCCCCAGCCTTCCAAGCTGGCCATAAGGGTTCGATTCCCTTTACCCGCTCCAATCTCGACCAGAACTTTCCTAAATAAAGAAGCATTACAATGAAATCGACTCTCTACTACGCGATCCTTGCGTGCGCAGTGACTCTTTCTCCCGCCGCCCTGGCCGAGGAGGCTGATTGCACCAAGTTGTCGGAGACGGTGAATAAGCTGGTCACCGCCAAGCCCGACAATGTTCTTGAGATCGTCGAGCGGCAAACTGCCGCCAACCCCGCCTGTTCCTGCGAGGTCGTGAAGGCCGCCATCCTGGCCACCGAGGCGGACCGCAAGCTCGTGGGTCAGATTGTCGCTACCGCAATCGAAGCAGCGCCCGACAAGATGAGGATCATCACATCCTGCGCCATTGCGGTGGCCCCTGATGCCCTTCCCGAGATCAAGGCCGTCCTCGCCAAGCTCAATCCAAAAGCTCTCGCAAGGAAGGGGAACGACCCCGTCGGCGGTGGATCCAAGGATGCCGGGGACGCTATCGTCGTTGGCAACGTGAAAAATCCGTTGGACGGACCCTACCTGATCCCGGGGCTGCCGCCCATTCACCCGCCCATCGTGCCGCCCATTAGTACTCCAAGCCCGCTGGGCATCAGCCTCAGATAGGCCAAGTAAATTCCAGATTCTGGATTCCTCCCTCGATCTCTGGATCATCCTGCAACGCTGATCCGTCTCCGCAACGCAACGCTCCCTTACAACGTATGAAGAAAACTCTTATTGTCTCCGCCTTCGGCCTGGCTGCGGGTGGACTCCTCTCCGCCCAGGGCTTGTACAACATCATGCCATTTGATGATGAGCCGACCGATTCTCTTCCCTTGTCTTGGACCTCCGGCGCAAGTGTCGGTTGGGATTCCAATGCCTCGCCCCAGTTTACCGAGTGTGATGGGATTGATGCTGAAGACGTGGTCTACCTTTCGGGCTTCGTGCAGGCGAATTTCGTCAGCAAGACGCCCCAGACTACCATTGACCTGTGGGGCCGGGCCGGCGCGACCTATTATCTTGATGAAATCACGCAGAGCGGTGGACCCTTTCCTGGCAGTGGGGTGCGGGAGGATCTCTTTCCGCAGCTCCGGGGGGGCGTCAACTTCGTGCATCGCGTGAATGAGACCCTGCGCCTGCGCAGTCGCAATAATGTAACCTACGAGCAGGAACCAGATTACGATTACGGGATCGCTTCTGATCGTCGCCAAGGCAGTTACCTGCGCTACAGCTCCGATAATAGCGTGGGCTATCGGTGGACCGAGCGTCTCGGAACAAACACCGGCTATCGCCTCAGCGGGGTGACCTTTGATGAGGTTGATCGTAACGACTACGTGCGCCACCTTTTCTATCACCAGTTCCGTTACCGGTCGACCCCTAGCACGGTGTGGACCGCAGCTTATCGTCACCAGTCCCAGAGCAATGATGATGTTTCTGATTCGACTTCCCACTACTTTCTGCTGGGTGCGGAGCATGAGCTGAGCCCAACCACGGTAGCGGTGGTGCGGGCCGGGGCCCAGGTTCAGGAGTTCAGCGGTGGGGTGAGCAATACCTCTCCCTACGTGGAGGCGAGCCTGCGTGCCGCCCTTTCACCGGCTGCGCAGGTCCGCGCCTTTGTCCGCTACGGACTGGAGGATCGCAACCGCCTTATCTGGACCCACGATTGTTTTGAGCCCCCGGCCCTTGGGCGCTATGAAGAGCGCCAGACCTTCCGTCTTGGTCTGCAGGGTTCCTACGTGATGTCCCCCAAGCTCACATTCTTTGGCGGCGTAAACGTCATGTCTTTCAGTTATGAGGGCCAGTTCGGTCTTGACCCAGCTGCCCCCGACAGCATGGACGACAAGATTATAAACATTAATGGAGGTGCAAGCTACGAGGTTGCCGATAATATTTTCGTCACGGGTTCCTACAACTATACCAAATCCTCTTCGGACTCTGATTTGCGCGATTACGACCGGAGCCGGGTCCAAATTGGCGTTCAGTCGTCGTTCTAAGGATTTCCTGTCGAAAAATCCGAACATATCAGTCCCCCGCAATGTCTGCTTACATTGCGGGGGTTTTTTGCCTGCTGGCTCTCCCCCCTGCCTGGTCGCACCAATAGACAAATCCCCCTCATCCCCTAAAATATCAGGTTATGCAAAACGGTCCCGATCGCCAAACCTCGGCCAGCGAAGCTTCGCTGCACGCGGTTGACTACTGGCAGGTTCTCAAGAATCGCTATGGAGTCATCCTGCTGACGTTCCTCCTCATTTTCATGACAGCGGCGGTGATAACTTACGTCCTGCCAAAGAAGTATGAGAGTACCGCGCTGCTGCAGGTCAACCACTCCTTTGTCGAGCTGGATCCGCTCAACGGTGCGGCCGGTCAGCCGATGACCGGAGCTTCTCCCTCGCATGCCTATATCCAGAACCAGTTCAAGATCATTGAATCCGAGAAAACCCTGCTGCGGGTGGTGGAGAGACTCGACCTGACTACGCGCTGGAGAGGTTTCGATCGCGACATGGCGCTCTTGAAACTGAAGGGGATCCTGAAGACCGAACAGATTCGTAATACCGATCACATAGAAATCCGAATCCGGCATCAGAACCGGGAAGATGCCCGCGATGTCGCCAAGGAGATTGCGGAGTCCTATCAGCTGGGGCGTAACGCCGATGAACGGCAACGGGCAGGTGATGCCCTTGATGCCCTGGAATCAGAAGTGCGTTCCCAGGAAGACCTGGTGGAGGACAAGCGCCGGCACTTCCATTCCATTGTGAAGGCGGTGGGGATCCCGTATATTGAGGGGATTTATACCAGTGGCCGGATGGGCCAGAGTGAGGAGGTCATGCTCAAAAACTCAGAGATGCAGCAGTTCATGGCCGAGGAGAAAAAGAGCCAGCTGGAAAATCAGATCGAGCAGTTGCTTACCCTGAGGGATGAAGAGCTCGTTGATTTTGCCGAGGGGCTCCAGCTACCGGGGAGTCAGGTTCCCGCCCTGCGGGCCAGATTGCAGCAAAGCAGGCTTAGTCTTGAGACCATGAAGGCTTCCGGGCTGGGTCGCAAGCACCCCTCGATAGAGATGGCACTGATTGCCCAGAAGGAGATGAATGAGGATCTCAAGGGGGCGGTCGTAGTGCTCAGGGAACTTCTCAAGACCCAGCTGGGCCTCGTAAATGGACAACTGGCGAAGATAAAGGACAGGGTGGAAGAGCGTCGCTTTGATGCCGTCGACAAGGCCCTGCAGTCGCAGGACTATGTCGAGGCCAAGCAGGACTACGAAACGGCGAAGGCCATGCTTTCCCAGATGAAGCTCACCAACTCGGCTCGTCGTATTGCTCTCAAGATCCCCAAGAACCCCATCACCATCCTGGAGGATCCCAAGATGGCCAAAGATCCGGTTTACCCCAAGGTCACCCTCTTTCTCTCCCTGGGTGCTGCCGTCGGGCTGATTTTCGGTGTCGCGATCGCCTTCTTCCTCGAATACCTTGATACCTCGGTCAAAAGCCTGGAGGACGTTGAGCGTTACCTGCAGGTTCCCGTCCTGGCGGTTATCCCCAAGGATGTGGGTGTCCTGCACAAGCAGAGCGGCATGAGCCCGGATGCGGAGGCCTACCGGATCCTGCGGACGAATATCGAGTTCAACCGCAATAATCCGGAGGATAATTCCATCACAATTATTTCCGGGGGCGCCGGGGAAGGAAAGTCCACGACCCTCGTCAATCTGGCCTACGTATGTGCCCAGGGTGGCTACACGACCCTCATGCTTGACGCGGACCTCCGGCGTCCGCATCTCCATACTTTCTTTGACATTAACAACTCGGTGGGCCTGACCAATTACCTGACCACCGATCTCATGCTTGAGGATGTTATTCTACAGACCCCGGTCGACAACCTCTACTTCCTGCCCTCGGGTATCCTCCCCGCGGATGCCGCCGGGCTCCTGAACTCCCGCCGCATGGCGGAACTGATCCAGGATGTTAAGCAGCGCTTCGACCTGGTCCTGGTGGACTCCCCGCCTATTCTTGGAGTAAGTGACGCATCCGTGCTCGCTTCCGAGGTGGACCTCACCATGATTGTGGTCCAGCACCGCAAGTTGCCGCGCAACATGCTCCTGCGCGTGAAGCAGGCGGTGGAGAACGTGGGAGGCCAGGTGATCGGCGTGGTCCTCAACAATGTTGATGTCCGTAGCGACAGCCAGTACCAGTATTATACCAGCTACTACACCTACTATGCGCCCTCCTCAGATTCCGATCCGGTTCCAAGTCCGGAAGCTGCAGCCGCGGAGAGAGCCGCCATCACCGGAACATCTTCCCCACCGAAGGACGACGATGACGAACTCAATTATTAATCGAGCGGTAGGCAATCACACTTTCATTCCGTTAACTCATCCAGCCCGAACCCCCGACTCCCGGCAATCTCATGAAAACCATTCTTCCCTGTATCCTCTTCCTGCTGTTGACCATCTCCGGTTCCCTCCAGGCGCAGATTGAAGCCGGAGGGGCCATCCAGATCACGATCCAAGGCGTGCCGATTGCGGAGCAGGGTCGTATCAATGGCGGCTATCCTGTTTCCGACAAGGGATTCATTACGATGTGGAAGGTCGGTGCCATCAAGGTTGCGGGAGTGGAGTCTGATGTCCTGGCCCGGAGAATTGAGACTCTTTACCGTGATGCGGAGATCTACACCAGCCCTGTGATCCAGATCATCGCCGATTCCAGTGATAACCTCACCCTGCAAGTCGTCACCGTCGGGGGCAAGGTGAGGGCACCGGGTCCAAAGCCATTCCGGCGTGGGATGACCCTCTATCAGGCGGTCATGTCGGCGGGTGGCCCCACCGAATTTGGGGCGATCAATCGCGTCAGTCTCTATCGGAATGGCAAGCGTTACATTTACGACCTGCACAAGGGGGAACACAAGCTGCTCAAGATCTACCCCCGCGATACGATTGACATTCCGCAGAAGAACGTCTTTGGGAAATAGCGATCTCCCCAAGCGGAAGAGCCCTTGTAGATATGCATGGCCGGGACGATTCCCGGCCATTTTGCGTTTCAGGCGGTTGCGTTTTGACGCGGTGGGGGTTAGGAGTTTCTCATGTGGAACGGGTTTGGCGTTCTCTCCTTTTGCCTGGCCTCGCTACTCTGCCAGAGTAGCGGGCTGCGGGCGCAGGGAGGTGCAGAAGCGGGACCGGCCAGGGAAAAGGAACTTCCGCAGGTTCCTGATGAACTGGTCGCTGCGCTGGGACATGAGAAATTCAAGGAAAGACATGTCGCGCAGAAGTCTCTTCTGGCGTGGGGGATGAAGGACCTGGGTGGGAGTATTGAATCTCTCTACCATCTTTATCGAAAGGCGGAAAATCCCGAGATACGCTTGCGCAGCCGGGAGGTCCTCAAGTCGCTCGTCATTCTCCAACAGCCGCTCCCTGGTCAGGGCTACCTCGGGATCCAGATGGATACGGCTCGCTGGAAGGACGGCCAGGGTGTGGTGCAGCCAGCGGTCCTGATCACGGATGTCAGGGAGGGAACGGCCGCGGCCGTGGCCAAGTTGAAAGCGAATGACCTGATCATTGGGGTCGACCAGGTGGTGTTCGACGATCTGGCACCGACTCGCAGGTTCGCCGATTACATCAAGTCGAAGAAGCCGGGAGACGAGATCACTTTGAAGGTGCGCCGCGGAGTGGAACGGCTCGAGTTGACCGCGTCTCTCCGGCGACGTCCGGCTGCTCTTGACGAAATTAACCAGTGGGGCCTCCTTCCGGTTCTGCCCGATGAAGCGAAGATGAATGAGGACTATTTCCAGGAATGGCTCCGGGAACGGACGGCGAAGGAGAGAAAGAAGAATAAGGGTTAATTTTAAGAGGATTTTGGCTGCTTGCGATTGGGGAAAGGGTTCGACAAATCCCCCAAAATCGCCGAGGTTGGTGCAGAACTTCTTCCCCCTGCCCCTCTCATAACGGATTCTTGACCATGGCTCGTATTTCATCCCCCCTAGCGGCAGTTACAGGCGTCCTCATGGGCTGTGCCTGCTTCCCCCTGCATGCCAAGACAGACTTCAATGTCGTTGGGCGCGAAATGGCGGGAATGCTGCAGAACAGCCACTACGCCCGCATCCAGTTTAATGCGGATCTCAGCGCCAAGATTCTTTCGGACTACCTTTCCGATCTCGATCCGGCGCGGCTCTACTTTACCCAACAGGATATCGATGCCCTGGAGAAGAAATACGGTCGGCGCCTTCATGAACTGCTCATCAAGGGACGTTGCATGGAACCGGCCAACGAGATCTACAAGGTTTTCTCCCAACGAGTGGCGGAGCGGGTGGATTTTGCCAAGAAGCTTCTCAAGACCGAGAAGTTCCGATTTGACTCCGATCAGGTGGTGATGCGGACGCGGAAGGATGCCGCCTGGCCGGCCAGCCAGCAGGCAGCGGAGGAGATATGGAAACGCCAGATCGAAGAAGCCCTGCTCTCCGAGATCCTTCGCCGGGATGCCGTCAAACGCCTCGCTGCCGAGCAGGGGAAGAAGGATCCGCTTGCCAACGAGAAGAGTCCCGAGGAGAAGATCACCCAGCGGTATGACCGCTTTCATCGCAGCATCGGAGAAGCAGACGAGGAAGACGTTGCAAATTACTTCCTGAGCGCTGTGGCGGCGGCTCACGATCCGCATACCGATTACATGAGCACTCGTGAGATGGAGCGGTTTCGCTCCGGGATGTCCAATTCGCTGGTAGGGATCGGCGCGTTGCTCCAGGCCGAAGACGATGGAGCTACCAAGATCATGGGGATCGTGGTCGGTGGACCGGCCGACAAGGAGGGGGAGCTCAAACTCAATGACCGGATTGTGGGAGTAGATTCCCTGAACAAGGGAGAGGTGACCGATATCATGTACATGAAGATCGATCATGTAGTGGAAATGATCCGGGGGAAGGTTGACACCGAGGTGCGCCTCAAGGTGGAACCATCCGGGGGCGCTCCCGGGGAGGTAAAGTTTATTACCATCAAGCGTGGGCGGGTCGAATTGAAGGACGAATTGGCCAGCGCCGAGGTTATCGAAATGCTGCACGAGACCGGCAAACGCCGGATCGGCTGGCTCCAACTTCCGTCCTTCTACATGGACTTTGATGATGGGGATCCCAGTGTCTCCGCGGATGTTCAAAAGCTCCTCACGAGACTCAACCAGGAGCAGGTGGACGGGTTGGTCCTCGATCTTCGGCGTAATGGCGGAGGGTCGCTGGAGGAAGTGCGTCGGATCACTGGTTTTTTCGTGGGACGCGGGCCGGTTGTGCAGATCAAGGATACCATCGGGCGAATCGAGTCGAAGGAGGCGCTCTTCCGCCGACCAGTCTACGCTGGACCGCTGGTAGTGGTTACCGACAAATCCAGCGCCTCGGCCAGTGAGATCCTCGCGGGTGCCCTGCAGGATTATAACCGGGCTGTCATCGTGGGGGACAGTTCCACCTTCGGGAAGGGCACGGTCCAGCAACCCATGGAGATCGGGCGTTATTTCCGGTTCTTTGAGGACAACAGCCGAGCGGGATATCTGAAGGCGACTATTCAGAAGTTTTACCGGGTGTCAGGCAGTTCTACCCAGAAGCTTGGAGTAGAGCCCGATATAGTAATCCCTTCCCTCACCGATGCCCTGGAAATCGGCGAAGCGTATCTCAAGCACCCGCTGGATCACGACCTGATCCGTAAGGCTCCCGACTTTCGGCCCCTTGACGAGAAGGGGCTCTTTCTGTCTGTGCTCAAGGAACGCAACGAGGTCCGTGTGAAGGAGGCCACGGATTTTCAGTACATTGTGGAGGATGTGGACCGGACCAAGAACCGCATCAAGAAGAATGCCGTTTCGCTCAATCGCGGCAAGCGCGAGACCGAGTTGTCCGAATCGGAAAAGCGTCGCAAGGAGCGAAATATGGAACGGCGTAAGCGGTTTGCGGAAATGGAGGTGGCGGACAAGAAACAATTCAAGTTCTTCCGGCTTACTCTTGATAATTTAAAGGCGGAGAAACTCCCGGAGGTGGACCGTGAGAAGGACGCGGAGGCTTTTATGCGTCGGGCCAAGGACAAGGAGGATGCTCTTGACGACACGCCTCTCTGGCCCAGTGGACTCGATCCGGTGAAGCGCGAGACTCTCGCGATTATCGGGGACCTGGTGGATCAACGGGACAAGGCGCGTACCGCGGGTATTCTTCCGGCGGAGGAGTAATGCCGGTGGGGTCTCTCTGACATGGCGGATATTGCCGTCAACTTGCGTGCCGTCCGGCAGCGCGTAGACCAGGCTGCTGAACGATCTGGACGTGACCCTTCGGCGGTGGAGCTCCTGGTGGTAACCAAAACCTGGCCCCCTGACGTGATCGCAGAAGTACTGGAAGCCGGACACCAACTTCTCGGAGAGAATAAACTCCAGGAAGCTGGGGCCAAGATACCAGAACTTCATGCATCTGCCCGCTGGCACTTTATCGGCCATTTGCAACGCAACAAGGCCCGGAAGGCACTCGCCCTGTTCGAGGCCATTCACAGTGTCGATTCCCTGCGTCTGGCGCACCATCTTGATCGTGTTGCGGGCGAACTGGGGCTGCGTCCGCTGATCTACCTCCAGGTCAACGCTGCGGGGGAACAGAGTAAGAGTGGTTTTGGGATTACGGAGTTGCAGGAGGCATTGCCGGAACTGTTCGCCCTGAAACATGTCCAGGTCGCTGGATTGATGAGCATTCCTCCTGTAGTCGAGTCTCCCGAGGACGCCAGGCCTTCCTTCCGGAAGTTACGGGAGCTTCGCGATGGCCTGGAGGAAAGCTCCGAAGTGCCTCTGCCAGGCCTCAGCATGGGAATGAGTCACGACTTCGAGGTTGCGATCGAGGAGGGAGCAACGATCGTGCGGGTTGGATCTGCCATATTCGGCCCTCGCAGAGGGGTGGGATTTCCGCCTTCCTAGTTTCTGATCATGCTGGCGATTGAAAATATTGTATTGGCCGGAACTGAACTGGCCATTGCGTGGACCGATGGGGAGGAGAGCTATCTCGATCTGGAGACTCTGCGCCGGGCCTGTCCCTGTGCGGGTTGCCAGGGGGAGCCCGATGCCACCGGACGAGTGGTCAAGCCGCCGGTGCGCTACAACGAACGGAGTTTCTTCCTGAGCGATTACCAGCCTGTCGGGGGCTATGCCGTGCAACTCCGCTTCGGAGACGGACATGGCACAGGCATCTATTCGTTCTCCTACCTGCGCGAGCTGGGAGCATCCTCCCCGGGGGGAAGGCAGTCATGATCTGTTGAAAGACTTTGCGGGATTGTCTCCCGTGTCTGCCGGCTTGTCCTGACGTGCAGAAATTCCGTGGGCCTAGATAATCCCCTCCCGGAGCGCCTTTGCTACAGCTCCGGTATTGGTATTGACGTGGAGCTTGTCGTAGACACGTCGCAGGTGAGTGGAGACGGTGTTCACACTGATGCTCAGGGCGTCGGCAATTTCCTTCTTGAGTAGCCCCTCAGCGAGGAGGCGGAGGATTTCCTGTTCACGGGCAGTCAGGCCATAATCGCCCTTGGCTCCTGGGAGAAGGTCCGAATTGGCAAAGGCATCGAGCACTTTCTTGGCCACCTGGGGAGTCATGGGTGCTCCGCCACCCATGACCTGTCGGATGGACTCGCCAATCTTGTCCGTTCCCGAGGCCTTTAGCACGTAGCCCGAGGCGCCAGCACAAACCGCCCGGAAGATTTTGTCGGCATCATCAAAGACTGTGAGAATGATGACCCGGGTATCGGGAATAACCTCCTTGAACTTGCTGAGGGCGGCAATGCCGTCAACTCCTGGGAGTTGCACATCGAGCAGAATAACATCGGGAGCAGGGTTGCTCTGGAGGGCTGCAAATGTGGATTCAGCGGAATCAAAACTCCCATCGCAGGTCATTTCGTCCAGGCCGTTTATGACGCGTTGGACATTGCGGCGGAAGACCTCGTTGTCTTCAACCAGCCAGACCCGGATTTGCTCAGTATTCGATTCGGTCATTGGTTCTTTTGCTTTAAGGGTGCAGAGAATCTTACCGTAGTCCCTTGTTTTGGGATACTCTTGATTTTATATTGTCCGTTCACTCGTTCTGCCCGGCGAAGGAAATTTTCCAGTCCATGACCTGAACCGTCTACTTTGTCAGGCTCAAACCCGATGCCGTTATCAGCCACCTCGAAGGTCACCTGATGAGGTGTTAACTCGAAAAGGACCTCGACGCTAGTTGCCTGAGCATGCTTTCGCACATTGTTAAGGGCCTCCTTGAAGGCGAAGAAAAAGTGCCGCCGGGTCTGTAGCCCGATGGGACGGCTTTTGAATGAAGGAGGACTGGACCGGATCGACGTTTCAAGATTCCCGACAATCAGGCCTACGGATTCCCGCATCTTCATGAAGAGGTCCTGAGTGGTAGCGTCGCCCGCGTGGATGAGCCATACGATGTCACGCATGGCGTCAGAAGTGTGTTCAGCAGTTTCGTGAATCTCGCGAAAGTCGTCACGGATCTCCGGGCAGGCCTCCTCATTGTTGCTTCCGACCTCGCTGATGAGAACAATGCCCGCCAGATTGCTTCCAATGTCGTCATGCAGGTCCCGGGCAATCTGTTTGCGTAGTTTTTCGGCATCTCTCAAGCGCACCGCCCGCTGGCGGAAGATCATCCAGATCCATCCGAATAGAGCCACTCCTCCGATAGTTCCTGCCCCGGCGGTCACGCCGGCCAAAGCAAATTCGATGTCTTCCTCCTGTCGACCGCGGAGTTGCACCCGCTCACGTTCCAGTGTGCCCCGTTCGATGATGAGATCGATATAATCCGGGAGTTCGATCATCCTGTGGGTGCTGGAGTAGCCATCTACCAGATACTTGGGAGCCCAGCGATCGGCGGCGTTCCTGGAAGTCTGGTCGCTCACTTTGACGTCTCGCCAGAGGGCCACGTTGGTTCCCCCGAGGTAGGCTTGGATTTCCGCGAGGGCAAGGCTGTGGAGGGTTCCCCGTGCAAAGAGCTTGTTGGACATGATCCGGATGTATCGCCCTGGCTCACCGTTGCAGGCGCGAACGAAAGCGGAGTTCCAGGGATAACCCAGGGGATGCCTGTACTTATTGGTTCGCCACACGGTGGTTTCGAATTCCGGGTCATTTGAAAGCTCCAGGACAAGCGATTCAGGAAAGCCGCGTCCCCCAACTACTTCAGGATCATCGGACGATGTCGGAATGATGCGGATCTCTTCAACAGGAAGAGATTCTCCCAGGTCGATGACGATCCACTTGGGATCCTCTCCCGATTCCGAGGGTGCACTCAGGAATCCGTTGGAGGGGCTTGGGTTGGTGTTGTGGGGATTACCCAGACGACTGATCCCATCATTGACCCGTTGCAGCGACCAGTTGGGGAAAAGCTCCTGATCGCTGGTGGCGGAGCGTGGTCTGGAGGCTCCGATGTTATAGTTACCGGCGAGGATCATGATTTCCTCCATGGCCCAGATGAACCCTTCCTTGGCTGCCAGATGCTTGGTGGAAGTCACCCTGACATAGCGTCCGCTCAGTCCTTCGGCGGGGAACTTGATGGGATAGAGTCCCGGGTTCGGGTAGTCGGAATTGGTGTGATCCGCAAGGAGTTGGAAGCCGGAAGCTGCAGAGTCGGAGACTTCTATTTTGAATCGCAGGGGAAATCCGTAACCTTCGCCCTCTATCCCACGTGTAGGCAGGTGTGCCGGGACCAGCACTACTGCATCAAGCGGACGGGATTCGCCCAGGTCGATCTGGATATGGTGTGGTTCCTCCTGATGGGCAATGGTTTCGCTATGGAATCCAAAGCGTGATCCCCTTGGACCGCTGTAGAGTTCAGGCAGGGACACAAGTTCCCGTTCGATCCGCTCCAGCCGCTTGTCGGCCTTCCGGACGGCGGGGTTTACGATCCGGGCGATGCGGTCCCCAAAGGACTGTGCCCCAGAACCTCCTGCCGCTAATGAGCTTGGTGCTGCAGTTAGCAGCACGAGCACGAGCAGGAGAGGGAGGAGGGGGTAGGACATTTGGGATAGACTAACCGGATCTGGAGTAGAATTACGCGGGGAACAAGCTGAGTTTGGTCGCAGATGGCCAGAAATTTGTCCTCTTATTTATAACTAACTGGTTTTCAAGGAGATTGAGACCGCATGGCGTGGGGATGATTGTGAGTAGATGTTAAAGACATTTTCTTTAGTATTCGCATTTATCTTGATACGTACAAGCTAATACGAACGTAGGAAATGAGAGGTCTCCTTGTGAGAATACGAAACCTATCCATCCAAATCCTGATCTGTCTCGTTTTTGCGGGATGGAGCCTGAGTGAGGGGGCGGCCAAGCCGCAGGTCCCCGATTTGACTCAGGGTGGCCAGAGCGACGGTCTTCACGACTGGAACCTTGGTCCTACGGGTGCGCGGGGATGGATCTGGGGCTGGAACCTGGAAACCACAGATAGCCGGCAGATCCTCATTACCTCCGTGGCTCCCAACTCCCCGGCGGCAGGAATCCTGCAGGAGGGGGATGTGGTGGTGGGAGTGGAAGGAAGATTGTTTGCGGGCGATGCGCGCAAGAGTTTCGGGGCGGCGGTTACCGCGGCGGAGACGGTTCAAAAGGGGGGTAAACTGACTCTTCTGCGTTGGCGCGGAGGAGAGACGGAGTCCGTGAGGATCCAACTTCGTGTTCTGGGGAACTACCATGATCGCTCCCCATGGGACTGCCCGAAGTCTGCCAAGATTGTCGAGGCTGGGTGCGTTCACATCGTGAACAATTTGAAGGAGGGTATTGATGGCAAGATCAACGTTCTGGCGTTGTTGGCCTCGGGGAAGGAGGAATATCTACCGATCGTGAAAGACTACGTTCGGCGCCTGGCTCCGACCGATCTCCGTCTGGAGATGTCTCCGGCCAGCGCAATGGCATCATGGTACTGGGGTTATACCAACCTTCTCTTGGCCGAATATTATCTTGCCACGGGCGATCGAGAGGTTCTTCCCGCCATCCGCCAGTATACCATCCGCCTGGCGCAGGGTCAAAGCGGGGTAGGTACCTGGGGTCATGCCATGGCCTGGCCCCAGTGGAACGATGGGAAAGAACACGGTCGTCTGGGTGGATATGGTGCGCTCAACCAGGCGGGACTGGTTTGTCAGCTATCGCTCATTCTTGGCAAGAAGTGTGGAGTGGAGGAGGTTGTAGTCGATAAGGCGATCGAACGTGGCAATACCTTCTTCGGGTTCTATATTGGAAAAGGCTCGATTCCCTATGGAGACCATCATCCTGAGGCCCGCTTTCACGACGACAATGGCAAGAACGGGATCGCAGCTCTCCTCTTTGATGCTCAGGACCACGAGATGGGAGCAAAGTTCTTCTCGCGAATGACAGTGGCTTCCTACGGTGAACGCGAGAGGGGACACACAGGAAACTACTTCAGTTACCTCTGGGGGGCGGTGGGTGCCATGCGGGCTGGTCCCGAGGCAGTCGCGGCCTATCTTAAGGAGCAACGCTGGTTTCTGGACCTGAACCGTAGCCACGATGGTCGTTTTCCTTACCAGGGCGGAGCGGGCAGTGCGGGATCGGAGCACAAGTACCCGAGCTGGGATTGCACGGGAGCCTTTCTGCTTTCCTATCTTCTCCCGGAGGGCCGCTTGTTCATGACCGGTCGGGGCATAAAGGCGCATAACGCCTTGAAGGGAACGGAACTCAGCGAAACCGTTATGGCAGGACGAGGCTTCAGTTCCTGGGACCACGGCCTTGCTCCCTATCGGGCGCTCTCGCCCAGACAGCTACTACGTGCGCTCCAGAGCTGGTCGCCGGTGGTGCGTGAGCGGGCTGCGAAGATCCTGGCCGAGCATGAGAACCTGTCGCTGGAAGTGCTGATTGATCGTCTTGACGCAGTGGAATACGAGCCGCGCTACGGGGCCTGCCAGGCGATTACCGCTCTCGGCAAACGTGGCTTGCCAGCTGCTAATCCCTTGCGCGAGCTACTGTGGAGTGAGGATCTCTGGTTGCGGGTCCAGGCGGCACAGGCTCTGGCTGCTATTGGAGCACCGGTGCCCGAGGTTGTTCCAGACTTTGTTAAGATGATCGCCAGGAAGGACCAGGCGGATCTTCGTGATATGACCCAGCGGTACCTGGCCTTCTGCCTTTTCTGCCGGGGAGGGGTTCTTGGGATGGAAGGGCTCCTGGCACACTCGATGGAAGGAGTTGATCTTGGAGAACTACGGCCTGCGGTTGAGAAGCTCCTGGAAAATCCAGATGCCCGGGCCCGGGCAGCGGTGGGTTCTCTGTATCGCCAGCTCAGCTACGAGGAGGTGAAGCCCTTTCTCCCGGCAGTTCACAAGGCCATCATAGAACGCGCGCCAAGCGGGGTGATGTTTTCAAACGGTATCCGTCTGGAAGGACTGGACCTTCTGGCCCGGCATCGTATTGAGGAAGGAATGGCGCTCTGTCTGGATATCCTTGATCTCAATTCCTGGGGCAAGCGCAACCGTGTAATGCGCTGCCTCAAGATTCTCCGCAACTACGGTGGCGCGGCCAAGCCGCTCCTGCCCCGGCTACGTGAAGTAGAGACCCAGCTCCGGGAGCATCGGGAGCAGAGACTCCTCGCTCCGCATATTGAGGAGATTGGTTCTCTGATCAGCTATATCGAAAACGCACCGGCAGGAGAACGGTTGCGGTCGTTACGTTAGTCGAACGAAATGACGTTCTTGATCCCGGTAGCCCGGTCGAGGAGAAGTTCGCGGCAGGAATCGATGGGATAACGCCTGGTAATGACGGCCTCGATTGCCTCCGGCCAATGCTTCTTGAAGTAGGCGAGGTCTTTGATTGCGGCCTTGAAGGAGGCATCGTCGGCATTGACCGTTCCAATCACGGCCTGGTTTCCCAGCACGACGTTGCGCATCAGTTGATTGGCATCGACGGGAATAGAATCCCCAGGTGCCGGGATACCAGTAAAGATGTAAACCCCGTTGACTCCAAGGATACTCAATACGTCGAAGGCTACCGAGGAGATGCCAATGGCCTCGTAGACCAGGTCGATGGAACCAACCAGATCGGGCAGATCCTTGAATGCCACATCATTCGAGGAGATATATTTCGCGCCGATGGCCTCTACGATCTCGGCCTTGGGGTTGGGGAGAGGGGAGCGGTTATAGACATAGGTTTCAAAGCCGGCAGCCTTCATGGTCATGGCTCCGAGAATTCCGATCGGACCGGCTCCGAGAATGACGGCATTGAGACCCTTCCCGGTGGGTTTGCCGTTGGCATGGTGCCGCACCCATGGGAGACGGCTCTGTGCATCCCAGGCCTGGGCGAGGCCCTTTTCAGCGATGGTGAGGGGTTCCATCAGGACAGCGAGGTTCCTGAGTTCGGGAGGCACATAGGTGAGAAACCTTTCCCGCTCCACGAATGACTCAGTCATGAACCCGTGGCATTCCTTGATGCCGCGCTCGACATAGGCACCTGTCGAACAGAAATCCTGCAGATCTTCCCGGCAGGGGAGGCAGTTCTCATCGCTGCAGGGGCGGCGTACGGAGGGGACCACGAAATCCCCGACCTTGAGGTGTTCTACTTCAGAGCCCACCTCCACGACTTCGCCCATCGCTTCGTGCCCAAGGACGAGATAGTTGGAGCCTGCCGGAGGATCTCCGTAAACGAAGGTGCAGATTTCGCGGTCCGTACCACAGATCCCGACATCAAGGGTGCGGATTCTGACCTCGTCATCTTGCTGAAGTTCGGGAGCCGAGTGCTCGATGATTCCAACTTCTCTCTGATTGGGAGTGACGCCTACTGCTTTCATATTACCTTCTCCCGTGCGAGATGACCGGCTCATCGGTTCCGGAAGGTGGGGGAGCGGAGTTTAGGCATGGATTTTTGTCTGCCAACCCTGAATCGGAGAGGGAGGGGAGGTGAGTGAACGATTTTCATTCTGCGCAAGCATCTTAAATACAGTATTTTATGGAGAACGCAAATGGGAGGAGAGATCGCATTGGAAATACCAACGCCGGAGGGGGATCCTTGCACCCATGGCGGTGGGCTGGCATTTTGCCTTGGCGCCTCCTTTCCAATGCTAATTCTCACCCAAAAGACTGTGATGACCGTAATGGCGTCGGTGGCTGTGTCCGTTTGGGCCATCGTTCCGGTTTTTTCGGAAGAGGAATTGAGTGTCGGGTCCATTGACTTCGAGAAGGGGCGGAAATTCTGGTCCTTCCAGCCCGTGAAGAAGCTGGAGCTGCCGCCTGTGCCGGACGACTGGGTCCAAAACCGTATCGACCGCTTTGTTCATGCGCGGATGAGAGCGGAGGGATTGCAGCCTTCCCCGGCTGCGGATCGCCGCGTTCTGATTCGCAGGTTAAGCTATGACCTGATTGGCCTGCCCCCGTCCCCGGAGGAGGTGGAGTCCTTTCTTTCCGACCAATCCGAGGGGGCCTATTTGAGGGTGGTGGATCGGCTTCTAGCCTCCCCGCACTACGGAGAGCGTTGGGGAAGAGCGTGGCTTGACCTGGCCCGTTACGCCGATGTCCGGGAGCGTTGGGTTGTTACGCACGGCAGTCCTTACCGCTATCGCGACTGGGTCGTACGGGCCCTGAACGAGGATATGCCCTACGACCAGTTTGCGAAGCGGCAGCTGGCTACTGATCTCATGGATGAAACGGGGTTGGAGGATATGCCAGCCCTGGGCTTTCTAGGAATCAGTCCGGTGTATCACAAGGAACTGCTGCTTGCCCCGCAGGTTATTCGCATGATTGTGGCGGAAGAGTGGGAGGAGCGTATCGACACGGTGGGGCGAACCTTTCTTGGTCTGACGATCTCTTGTGCCCGTTGTCATGATCACAAGTTTGATCCGATCGACAGCCACGACTATTATGCCCTGGCGGGTGTATTCGCGAGTGTCCGGCGCTCCGACCGGCCGAGTGTCCCGGATGAGCGGGCCAGGGTTGCCGACAAGGCGCGCAAGGAGGTTGAAAAGCTTGAGAAGGAAGCCAAGGGACTGAAGGATGCGAAGTCTCCCCCACCCGATCGTGATGAACAGCTTTTCCGCCTCGAGGAGAGGATTCGCCATCTGAAGGAATCCACTCCGAATTACGATCATCTTGTCCCTGCTGTCGTGGAGGCGAGTATTCATGTGGTGGCCAAGGAGGGATTCGGGACCAAACTCGACTACAGATCGGGTGTGCCCAGGGATCTCCGGCTACAGATGCGCGGAGATCCAGCGACCCTGGGGCCCGTGGTTCCGCGGCGATTCCTGCGCGTGCTTTCCCCTGGCGAGCCCAAGGCTTTCACGCAGGGGAGTGGTCGACTCGAGTTGGCGAACAGTCTTTTCCACGAGGGAGCTTCCCTGAGCGCCCGGGTCATGGTGAACCGGGTCTGGCTGCAACACTTCGGGCGCGGACTGGTGGCCACCCCCAGTGATTTTGGAACCCAGGGGGAGCGACCGTCCCATCCCAAACTGCTCGATGATCTGGCTGCACGGTTTGTTGAGGAGGGGTGGTCTCTGAAGTGGCTTCATCGGGAGTTGGTGACCTCGGCCACCTACCAGCAGAGTGTCGGGTATCGGCCGGAGATGGCCCGCCGGGACCCCCATAACAAGTGGCTCTGGCGTATGAACCGACGGCGTCTGGAAGTGGAAGCTTGGCGGGATGCCATGCTAGCGGTGACGGGTCAGCTTGTCCGGGAGGTTGGTGGGGCGCCTCTGGATCTGTCCAGGGCGGACAATTACCGGCGGACGATCTATGGTAAGATCGACCGCCGCGACCTCGAACCGGTATTGCAGATTCATGACTTTCCCGACCCTGATGCGCACAGTCCGGCTCGGGAGAAAACTATTACCCCCCTGCAGCAGTTGTTCGTGTTGAATGGGCAGTTTTTCCGCCAGCAGGCAGAGGCACTTGTGACCCGGCTCTATCGCGAGGCGCCGGAGAGTGAGGAGGCTCGCATCGGGCTTGCTCACGAGTTGCTTTACGGTCGCCCGGCCACCGAGGAGGAGGTTGACCTGGCCCGGTCGTTTCTTGAACTGGAGGGTGCCTCGGACCACGAGAATTGGAAGCGTTATGCGCAGGCACTGTTTGGAAGTAACGAGTTTCTCTTTGTCGATTAAGTGATGAATGAGATTCCCCAGAATTTTTCGCGGCGCCGCTGGTTACAGACCACGGGGGGTGGCCTGGGAGCGGTTGGACTGGCCAACCTGTTGAGGGCTGCCCCGGGCGCACAGCCGCACAGGGAAGCGCGGGCCAAGCGGGTCATTCACCTCTTCATGAATGGTGGGCCCTACCAGGGAGACCTCTTTGACCCCAAGCCAGCTCTTACGAAGCACGCGGGTGACCGCCCGAGGGAAGTTGAGCTGCGCACCGAGCGCAAGACGGCGGGAATCCTGCCTTCGCCTTTCAAGTTTACTTCGCAGGGGCAGAGTGGGGTGCCGGTGAGCGAGTTGCTGCCGCGGCTGGGCGGGGTCATTGATGACATCTGCGTGTTGCGTTCCCTTCACTCGGATAACCCTAATCATGGACCGGCCCTCCTCATGATGAATAACGGCACAATCACTCCGACCGTGCCGAGCATGGGGGCCTGGACACTCTACGGACTGGGCACGGAAAATGCCAATCTGCCGGGTTACGTCGTGCTATGTCCGGGAAGACCGGTGCGCTTCTCGGTCCTGTGGAACAGTGCCTTTCTGCCTGCGCACTACCAGGGAACCTACGTCAATCATTCGAAGCTCAATCCACACGAAATGATTCCCAACCTGAAAAATGCAGATCTGGGATCCCAGGCACAGTTGCGGCAATTGGCGCTGATGAAGAAACTCAATCAGAGGCATCTGGCAGGGCGCGGTCCCGATGCCGATCTGGAAGCCCGGCTGGCTTCCATGGAAACGGCCTTCCGCATGCAGTTTGAGGCCAGCGAAGCCTTTGACCTGAGCGGTGAACCTGAATCCGTCCGTGAAGAGTATGGAGAGGGACACTTCGCCAACGGGTGCCT
>JAKVCR010000181.1 GCA_022448985.1 Roseibacillus sp. | reverse complement strand
CTGGGGCAACCTCGCCGCTCTTCGCCCCAGAGGCGGCTTGAAAACCCGTCGCATTGCGAACTATCCTTTTCATGAAGAAAGGGAGCCCTCCTCCCACCTCAACCACACGGAGTGACTAAAAATCCCATATTTCCTGAAAATAGCCCCGGTCCGCATACGGTTGGTAGAAAACAACAGATGATTGCCGCCACTCGCCGCGCCCTCCTGCTGGCCACGATTCTCGTCGTTGGCCTGACTGCTGCTGCCCAGGCCGACCTCCTGCGCTACCAGGCCGCAATCAGGAGCCAGGCCAACGGAGCAGCGAATTTTCGCTCCGTTGTCGCTCTCCCGGCCCCGGACACCGCCAATCCCGCACGGGCATTTGCAGGAGGATCATTCTCGGAACGATTCCAGATGGGTATCGATCCCACCGTGGCGGTGAGGAGTCTTAATGCCCGGGACGGCGTCCTCGTTGGTTTCACTCGTATCCCGGAGACCAAGAACTGGGCCGTCGACTGGGCACTCTCCGTTGGCTGTGAAGACGGGGACGCCCTCATCCATGACGTCGCCATCCGGCCCAGGCCCAACCAGTTCCTGCTGGCGGGAGGCACCTTTGAGGGCAAGGCCACCTTCGAGCGGCGGGACCTACCCACGGTGGAGCTCATCGCCCCGCCCGGAGGGGAAAACCGGCGGGCCAGTTTCATCGCCCTCGCAGACCCCGAATCTGGTGAATGGATCGATGCCTTTCTCATTCCCGGCATGGAGTTACGAAGCATGGATGTGGATGATCGGGGCGAGATTTTCGTGACCGGGCCCGGCTCCCTGGCCCGCCGCTACAGTGAAGATTTCCAGCAGGTATGGGATATCCGGCCACCGAACGGTACCTCCTCTCTCGATCACATCGCCGTAAGCAGCGACAGGGAGAACCCCTTCGTCTACGTCCAGGGAACATTCTCCCGTCAGGGCAATGACCTGGACGTCTTTGTGGTCCAGATAAACAAGGGGTCCGGGGACGTACTCTGGAACACCCAGGTCAATTCCGAGGGTGGTCATGGCGAACGGGCGGGCGGAATCGGGATCGGCCCCCTTGGCAACCTGCGGGTGGCTGTTTCCTCTGATGGCGCTGACCTCTCGGTAGCCAACACCCCGATCCGGAACAAGCCCGACCCCGACACCGATGCACGCCACGGACACCTCCTCTTCCTCAACGCGAGGGATGGCAAGCTCCTCAACGACCAGATCCTCGGCAGGGCCATCGTCCGGGGGGGGGTCCTCGAGACACAGAACCTCGACATTGACTACGCCGGGAACACCTACGTCTCGGTGAATTTCACGGGCTCTTACCAGTTCAAGGGCCTGGAGCACCCCGGACAGGAGGATGCCGCCGTTGTCGTCGTGGATGCCCGTGGAACCCCCATGCGTTTCATCGATTCGGGTGGTTCGGCGGGGGCGATCGGACTCGACGTGGCGGTAGTCAACCGGGATCTCCAGGTCCTCGTCGGCACCGTGACGGGAACCACTGCAGAATCGTTCGGGGGGAACCAGCTTCAACCCTCCGCGGTCAACAAGGCTTTCATCGCCGTCCTTGATGCTCC
>JAKVCR010000180.1 GCA_022448985.1 Roseibacillus sp. | reverse complement strand
CCGGTGATGTTGTTGGTGGGTGGTGTGTGGGGCCAGTTGGCGGGGGGTTTGCTGTAATGATTGGTTTGGGATTATTTTTTGGTTGAGCCGCGGTCTTTTTTTGGGGGGGGTGGCAGGGGCTTGGTAGGAGGGGTGAGTTTGGACAAGGTGTAGAGTTGCTTGGCGTCATTTACGGTGAGGGGAGTAGGAAGCCAGGCGACTTCGTCGAGGCGGCCTTCGATGGGAAGGGGGCCGCCGAGGGTCCAATTGGTGGAGAGGATTTTGGGGCGGGGGAGTTTGAGTTCGGGTTGGCCGTCGAGGAAGAGTTGGAGGTGGGATTTATCGACGGAGAGAGAGAGGTGGTGCCAGTGGCGAAGGGTGAGATTGGTTCCGCCGTGGGTAATTTTTTCTCCAGATTTGAGGATGAGGTGGCCGGCATGTTTGCCATCGGCTTTGCCACCGATGCGGAGGTGGAAAGTGTCGTCCAAGAGGACGAGGTCGCCGGTGTTGTCCCGTACGCTCTGCTCCATGCCGTTCCAAAAGAAAAAGGAGAGGCTACGGGCGTCTGGGACGGTGGCGGAAACATTTCCGCCGGCCAGTTGGAGGGCGTGGTTGGAGTGATCGCCGGAGAAGGCGGGGGAGTCTGGTCCGTCGAGATAGTATGCAACGGTGCCGGTGATTTTTCCGGGAAGATTGTGGGGTGAGGAGTCACGGAGGGACCCGTCGAGATCGTCGCAGCGCCAGTAGGCGAGGGGTTTTTTGGTGAGGATGGCTTTTGGGTAGCCGCCGTGGTGGAGGGCGGCTTTGCGGCGGGGTTTTTCGGAGAGGGATTCGAGGGAGGAGAGGAGGGCTTCGACGATCTTGGGTTCGGCCTGGACTTCGAGTCCGGCGGTGCGGGCGGGCCAGGTGGTGTAGCCGCCGAGGGCGTGTTGTTCGGGTGGGGGGATGTAGCCGGAAGCGCCGTTCGAGAGTTCGAGGTTGATGGTGGTTTCGAAGGGGCTGCGGGCTTTGAGTTTCAGTCCGGTGATGGCGTAGACCTCGTTAGGGAGGGCGGTGAGGGCGAGGTCGCCGATGCGGAGGGTTTGGAGGAGGATTTCTTCGCTGGGATTTTCGTGAAGGTAGCGGGCCTGTTCGGCGTAAACTTCGGGGCGGGTTTTGGGTCGGCGACCTTTCATTTCGGTGAGGAGTTGGTCGGCCCATGCGAGGCGTTTTTGATCGGGAAGGCGTCGTTTGAGAGTTAGGGATTTTTGATCCATGGCAAGCGGCGGGCTGTCGTGATGGGGGAGATCCTTGAGGGCGGTTTGGGTGAGGGCGATGAGATCATTGGTATATTTGGAGGCGTCGCGGATGTTACGGGGAATTTTGTAGTTCATCCAGTGGAGGTCACCGCTGGTGCCTTGGGTCATGGCGCAGACGGGAGCTTGGCCGTCGCGGGTGAGTTTTTCGGCGAGGCGGTCGGAATACATGCCGAAGTAGTCGGCGGGTCCGCAACCGCCGTAGTAGTGCATGGAGTAATTGGCGAGGACAGCGAGGGGTTTGCCGTCGAGGGATTCGATGGAGATGAGAGAGAGGTCGTCGTCGATGGGGCCGGAGGGGCCGATGTAGTTTGGATTTTGATAACCGGGATGCATCATGGCACGGACGGTGGTTTCTCCGAAGGGATCGGTTTGTATCTTGTCGGGGCGGGTGATCCAGCGGCGGTTGTGGGTGAGGCCTTTGGCTGGAATTTGGAACCAGCCGATGCGGGCGGGTTGGATTTTTTTGAAGGCATTGGTGATCCCTTCGGAGATTTTTGGAGGAAGGAAATTGGTGTAAGCGGGGTCGGCCATGGTGCCGAGGCAGTAGTCCATGGTGCTGGGCGCGGTGTGGGTGTGGGTGGAGGTGATGAGGATGTTTTCGGTGGGAATTCCGGTGGCCTTGAAAGTAAGTTGCTTGGCCCGGTCGCAGACGTCGCGGGGGATCATGCAGCTATCGACGACGGCGATCGCGATGAGAGTTTGATTGCGACGGAGGACGAAGCAACGGGCCTTGAGATCGCCGGGGTTCATCTTGCCGCGGCGACGTTCGGTGAAGCCGCCATTGATGAGGAGGGAGTCGAAGGGAGGGGTGACGTCCTGAATGTGAGCTCCGGCTTCGAGGGCCGGTTCAGTCGGCGCGGAGTCATCGGCCGGGAGCCTGAGCCAAAGAGCAAGAAGGCAGCAGAGGGTGCCTGCGAGGAGAGTGGTGGTTGAAGGGGAGATCTTCATAACTTTATACCACTCCATCCCGGGAGGGTTCCTGAGGCAATCGGATGAGGTGGAATTATTGCTAAGTCCTACCACCCCCCAGGCGCAGTCGGCAAGCGGGGAGAGGCTAGCCACGCGGATCGGGGCGGGGTGTGGTTAGTTCTCGGGCTCCTCCGGTTGGGGACTTTCTTCGATGCGGTTTGCATCCGTCTTCCGCAAAAAAACACCTGAAGAACCCCAATCACTAAAAGGGGAACCAAGCAGATTCTTGGAGTTCCTTCAGGGAAGTCCCGTCAGGAAGGTTTTTCCCGCTCAGTCCCGGCTGCGTATCCGTTGCTGTACTTCCTCGGAGAGTCCACTGCCAGTCAGCCACTCCGCAGCAG